>DAINNQ010000493.1:0-2130 GCA_036735825.1 Alteromonadaceae bacterium
TGGCAAAGTATCGATAAGCAACATCGATGGTAATACCTTGTTCACGTTCAGATTGTAAACCATCAACCAATAACGCTAAATCAACGGTCTCTCCTGTTGTACCCGATTTTTTGCTGTCTTTTTCAATGGCGGCTAATTGATCTTCAAAGATCATTTTCGAATCATGTAATAAACGACCAATCAGGGTACTCTTACCATCATCAACACTACCGCAAGTAAAAAAGCGGAGCATTTCTTTATTTTCATGTTGCTTTAAATAAGCTTCAATATCTGTTTCAAGTAAGTCTGCATCTGGACTCATGATATATTTCCTTGGAATACTTTTGAATTAACACGATGAAATGATTCATGTTAATGTCATTAAATTTGTTTAACTAACGCTACAACTACGTAGCTTTGATCATTACGAACATGTTCTCTAGCAATAATGGTTTAGAAAATTAGAAATACCCTTCCATTTTTTTCTTCTCCATAGAGCCTGCCGAGTCATGATCTATCACTCGTCCTTGGCGTTCAGATGTTTTTGTTAATAACATTTCTTGGATAATTTCTGGCAAAGTTGTCGCATCGGATTCAACCGCACCTGTTAATGGGTAACAGCCTAAAGTTCTAAAGCGAACATTTTTCATCATAATTTCTTCGCCATCTTCAATCGGCATACGATCATCATCTACCATGATCAAGGTGCCATCACGCTCAACCACAGGACGTTTAGCAGATAAATAAAGCGGCACAATTTTGATGTTTTCTAAATAGATATATTGCCAGATATCAAGTTCAGTCCAATTTGATAATGGAAATACGCGAATACTTTCGCCTTTATCGACTTTACTATTGTAGATATTCCATAATTCTGGACGTTGACTTTTTGGATCCCAACGATGATTTTTATCACGAAATGAATAAACTCGCTCTTTTGCTCGTGATTTCTCTTCATCACGACGAGCTCCACCAAATGCTGCATCAAAGCCGTATTGGTCAAGCGCCTGTTTCAAACCTTGAGTTTTCATAATATCTGTGTGCTTAGCACTACCATGAACGAAAGGACTGATATTCATTTTTATCCCTTCAGGATTTTTATGAACCAGCAACTCAAAACCATACTCTTTGGCCATTTGATCGCGAAACTCAATCATTTCTTTGAATTTCCACGTGGTATCTACATGTAAAAGAGGAAAAGGTATTTTCCCTGGCGCAAAAGCTTTACGGGCTAAATGCAATAAAACAGCAGAGTCTTTACCAACTGAGTAGAGCATGACAGGTTTGTCAAACTCAGCAGCGACTTCGCGCATAATATGAATAGATTCGGCTTCAAGCTTTTGTAAGTGAGTTAAGTTCATTGGCGTTTTACAATAGATCTCTGTTAAATATAACTACAGATTCTGTCACAAAAAGAACCATCCATCCATATAAGAAAGAGATTTTATAGAACGAAATAGAATATCAGAAAGTAAAATAAAAATTATTTACTATGAAAAGCAGATAAGCTTTGAAACTTCTCAATTAAAGCTAGGGAGGAACTAGATAATGAGCTATTCGCTTCACCATGCATTACCTTTAAAATTTGATTACCTAATGCTTTCCCTAATTCAACACCCCACTGATCAAATGAATTGAGTTGCCACATTACCCCTTGAACAAAAATTTTATGTTCATAAAGCGCTAATAACGCACCTAAAATTTCTGGTGTTAGTTTATCCAGCAATAAAGTATTACTCGGTGTGTTACCTTTCATCACCTTGTGCGGTGCAAGGAAGTTGATTTGCTCTTCCGTTAAACCCTGATTTGTTAATTCACATTTTACTTGTTCGAGTGTTTTTCCTTGCATCAAGGCTTCACTTTGCGCAAAACAATTTGCAACTAATACTTGATGATGGAGATAAAGATCACTTGGGCTTTGAACAGGAACAATAAAGTCTGTCGGGATAATATCTTTACTTTGATGCATAAGCTGCATAAAAGCATGTTGACCATTAGTGCCTTCTTGACCGAAAACAATAGGAGCAGTGTGAAAATCTAGCTTATCGCCTCGCTTTGAAACCGACTTACCATTACTTTCCATATCGGTTTGCTGTAAATAACCAGGTAATGCCCGCAATGAATGGTCATAAGGTAAAATAGCTATACTTG
>DAINNQ010000494.1:0-2120 GCA_036735825.1 Alteromonadaceae bacterium
ATTTTAATTATTTGTTACTAACATTTAGTAAACCTTAAAAGTTAACATCAAAATAATAAAGGGGCTAACGTGTTTATCGTTAGCCCCTTTTCATATGCTTTAACTAAATATTCGTTAGGATATTTATTTTACGTGGTTGAGCGCTTGTACCGCTAATTCAGTAATTTTACCCCAATCTTTCGCTGCGACAATTTCATCAGATACTAACCAAGATCCGCCACAACACATGACATTTTTTAATGCTAAATAATTTCTAACATTTTCAATGTTAATGCCACCTGTTGGACAAAAACGAATATCAGGGAATGGACCGCCAATCGATTGAATCGCTTTTACACCACCTGACGCTTCAGCAGGGAAAAATTTAAAATGATCGTAACCAAAATCAATCCCATCCATTAATTCAGAAATAGATGAAATACCAGGAATAAGCGCAACATCACCTTCATTGCCTGCTTGTAGCAAATCTTTAGTTAAGCCAGGGCTGATAGCAAATTTAGCGCCTGCATCAGCAGAGCGTTGCAGTAATTGACGATTTGTTACTGTACCAGCACCCACAACGGCTTCAGGCAATTCTCTTGCAATCGTTTTGATCACATCTAACGCAGCAGGTGTTCTCAATGTGACTTCTAAAACTTTAACATCAGCTTTAAGAAGTGCTTCAGCGATGGGTAACGCATCTTCAACGTCTTTAATGACTAATACTGGAACAATAGGTCCCATGGCGAAAAGATCTTTTGGCGCTACTTGCCAATTTTTAGATAAGGTCATAATTCCTCTTTATCCTTGATGTTGAAGATTGTGTTGGCGAAGATATGCCGAGGCACCTAAAATGCCAGGTTGTGATTCGGTGATCACAAAAGTCGCAATGGATTGATTAAATGCTTTAAATCGACCTTTGCTTTCAAAACGACTTCTAAATTCGCTATTTTTAAAATATTCGATAAACCGAGGCACTATGCCTCCAGCTATATAAACACCACCAAAACTGGCTAACGTTAACGCAAGATTGCCAGCAAAACTCCCTAGAATTTTGCAAAATTGTGCCAAGCTCTGTTCACACAATGCACATTGTTGGTTTAATGCTTTTTCTGAAATTTCTTTCGCAGTTAATGCTTGAGGCTGTTGTTGCTGAATATGGCTTAATGCTTGATAGATTTGCTCTAATCCTAAACCAGAAAGTAACTGTTCATATGAAACGTGCTCATATTTAGTCAATAAGAAGCTTAATATTTTACTTTCTAATTCATCTACTGGTGCAAAGTCTACATGACCACCCTCACCACCAAGCGCGTGCCAGTGATTATCAACGGGCACGACATTAGCCACACCTAATCCTGTTCCAGGCCCACAAATTGAAATAGGTTTATTGGAAATGCTTTCGCCAGCTCCTATTTTAATTTTCTGTTGTTCTGATAAATAAGGAACCGCATGAGCTATAGCCGTATAGTCATTAATAAAAACCAGTTTATTTAATGAAAGTTCTTCTTTTAACTCAGATTTAGAAAACTTCCACGGTAAATTTGTCATCGAAATCAAGTCATTTTCAACAGGACAAGCAATAGCGAAGCACGCATTGATGATCTGTCCTGTTAATTGGCTTTCTTCAATATAAGTGTTTACGACCGCGGCTAAACTTGGATAATCTCCGCATTGATATACTTTCAATGCGCTAGCAGGTTCATCATGCTCAAAGTAGCCTAGACGGATATTCGTTCCACCAATGTCTGCAACTAAATTAATCACTTTTTCAGTCATTACTATTGCCCATTTACTTCAGTGTAACTGAAAAGAGAACAAGCCCCTGTTTCAGCAGAACTTAGGTTACGGCGCATAAAGCCAAATAGCTCTCTACCCATTCCTTGATGATGACCATTGACTTGAAACTGTGCATTTTCACGTTGTGCTAGCTCTTCTGCACTAACATCAAGTATTAATTCACCCGTTTCACCATTTACGATGATCATATCGCCATTTCTTACTTTAGCGATCAATCCACCATCAAGCGCTTCTGGACATAAATGAATAGCTGCAGGAACTTTACCTGAAGCACCAGACATACGGCCGTCAGTAACTAGTGCGACTTTGAAACCTTTATCTTGTAACACACCTAGTGGCGG
>DAINNQ010000495.1:0-2119 GCA_036735825.1 Alteromonadaceae bacterium
AGCTAGAATTTTGTATTAAATTTATTGAATTAAATTTCAATAAATTAGCCAACCTCTTAAACCGAGTTGAGGTTAAATAGATAAACCAGACAACATTTTTATTAACTACCTTAACTTACTAACTACTAATATTTTTCTATTAAACTAAGTTAAGGTGATTACTGCCAGCTTTGTCTGGTTTTTAAATAATCGTCTTTCAAAACTCACGAATCATTAAACCGATCAATAACGACTTTCATTTTTCAGCAACATCGATCTTAGATATATGAGCGTAACGTTAAGTCGAAATACCGTTGGATGGCTTTAAGGATTAAAGTCAGGATAGTTTACATATTTAAGCATAACAAAAGAAAAGATAATAAATAACGTCGATTATATATAATATTTTCATACAAAAAACTGGCTTGTAATCAATAGAAAAGTAAGTGTTGCAGCTTCCTTCTGTAGAGACAATCCTTCGGTTAAAAACCCAAAGCCCTATTAGATGAGGGCTTTGCGTTTCTGTCGTTAAATTAAAGTATTAGGAAGTATTGTTAGCACTCATAAACTGCTAGCTAACTTTTAATCGGGTGCTCTACTAAAGTAAAACTGGTGTTGTCGCTGCCATATATATACAAGCTGCAATCTTTCCAAGTTTTGGGTAATGTCCAAGTGTTATTTGATTCAACGGTGTAAATATGTCGTTTATTGGCACAACGAATATCAATTTTATTGAGAGAACCCTTGATATTGGCTAGTGAAAACTCGTTACGTACGAGTGAATAATGCCAATAATCGTGTTGTTTTATATTCGCCTGCACCAAGAAGTCTTGATCACTGCCGATGAAGGCATCAACTTTACTGATAATCTCTTTATACTTTGGCAAATAAGGTGCTGCTAACGGTAATTCAGTTAATTTTTGATAAGTGTCGTAAGCCGATTGAAAATTATTCATTTCTATCGACAATAAAAATAATTTATTAAATACCGAAAGTTGATGTTCAGGCGCATCGTTTTCTTTTGCAAAGAAAGATATTTGCGATAAATGATAAAATTGCTGATTTTTATCACCAATACTTTCTGCGTAATCTGCGCCGATTGTATGCATGTAGTTATTTTCGATAACGAAGCGATAATCCATTTGCTCCATTTCTTCAATTAACTCAGCGACAAGCGGATAGTTTTTTTCTTCCAAAGCCGCTAATGCTTTAGCGTATTTTCGCTTGAAACGTCCACGCACACCTTTGTTGCCATCTTGAACAACAAAATCCATTTGAACCGTGTTCAAACATTGCTGAATTGGCTCACCGTTTTCCATCGCTGGTGTGTATTTCCATTTTGATAGGGCTTTGTGCGCTTCGTTAGATAAATCTTTACTACCTGAGGAAGCAATTTCCAATATATTAGAAACACTGCCATCTTTTTCAATGACAAAGCTAAACTTAGACCAACCAGAACGCCCTTCACGCGCTGCTTTCATCGGGTATTTAGGGTTTACTCTTTTTAGTGGTTCAGGTTCAACTATGGTTGTTAGGTGTTTCGACAATTCAATCGCTTGCGATTGAAAACAAGGTAAAAACAAAGAGGATGCGAATAATGGCAAAAGTTTATTTTTCATCAAATTAAATCCGTTTAAAATTAAAAGTTAAAAATCGTTGGTATGATGTCACAAGTTCTGTCAATTCGAAATATCTAAACGCATTTCGATAAGATTAGCGGAAAAGCCTATTTTTTTATAAGCGCTTATTGCTGCGTGGTTTTCAGAGTAAACATCTAAATGCATCATGGTAATACCCTGCTCTTGTGACCACTCAATAAGTACTTGAATAATTTTTTGATTCACACCTATGCCACGAAATTTAGGCTTAACAAACATAAATCCTAAATAGCTGTAAAAGTTATAATTTACATAGGGTTTAGCGGCTTCAATACGTGCGTACCCACTCGCGATAATTTCTCCATCAATCTCACCTACCACTAAATGAATATCGTCACGAGTAATTTGCTGTTCAAGATCATAATAGTGAATAGGGTCTTGTTTAAGCGTGTCATCAAAAGGCCGTTCGGCAGCGATAACGCCCTGCTCAAATTGCTCAAGTAAGTCGAGATCTTCAATAGTTGCCGCTCTTATTGAAATAC
>DAINNQ010000496.1:0-2118 GCA_036735825.1 Alteromonadaceae bacterium
TAAACAAATGAATTTTTTTACATTATTTTAGTGAGACGCGATATACTAAATTTATGAACGGTAATTTTACTTCTTCTTTTTATTAGGCTTTTTGTGTCAAGTTATATCGAAATTCTAGCAATATTAACCAGTGCTGTATTGATCGTATGGTTGTTTAGACGACTGCATTTACCCGCCATTTTGGCGTATTTAGTTGCGGGAATGCTTGTTGGTGAACATGGTTTATCACTTGCGCATGAACATGTTGATTACGACCACTTTGCAGAACTTGGTATTGTCTTCTTATTATTTACTTTAGGGCTTGAGTTTTCACTGCCAAAACTTGTTGCTATGCGACATTTAGTGGTCGCCGTGGGTAGTTTGCAAGTAGGTATATCGTTATTAATATTTACTATCATCGCCATGGCATGGGGGCAAACCTTCGCAAGTGCCATAGTGATCGGCGGGGTATTAGCGTTATCGTCAACAGCCATTGTTATTCGACAATTGAGCGAATCTGGCGCTATGAAGCGAAAGTCAGGTCAAATTTCTGTCGCTGTACTGCTTTTTCAAGATGTTGCTGTCGTTCCCTTATTAATCATTATTCCAATGTTCGCGCAAACATCAGACACTTCTATGTTGTTAGCTTTACTCTATGCGCTCGTTAAAGGGATTTTTGTTGTTGGCATATTGTTGTCAGTTGGTAAATGGGTTTTACCGCGAATATTTAATCTAGTCGCACAAGTTCGAACGGATGAGTTGTTCGTATTAACAACGTTATTGGTCACCTTAGTTGCCTCGGCATTAACACAGTGGTTTGGTTTATCGATGGCTTTAGGAGCATTTTTAGCGGGGATGATGCTTGGCGAAAGTCAATATAAACACCAGCTGGAAGCCGATATTCGCCCTTATCGTGATATTTTATTAGGGCTATTTTTTGTTACCGTTGGAATGAAGCTCGATGTTGCCATTTTATATTCTTCCCCTTTAACGGTTCTTGCACTACTTGTTGGTTTTATGCTGATTAAAATATTGGTGATCAAAACCTTAGTCATAAAAGCAGGAGAGCAACCTAAAGAAGCTTGGGCATCAGCTATTATGTTGGCGCAAATGGGAGAGTTTGGCTTTGTATTGATTGCCTTAGCAACACAGGTGAATATTTTACCATTAGACGTTGCATCATTGTTACTTGGTGTTGGGGTGATCAGTATGGCAATTACGCCATATATGATCGACCATGCAAGACAATGGGGTATTTGGTTAAGTAATGAACCTAAAATCAACACAGATGATTTCACTCAATTACCAATGAATAGTGGTGAATTAAAAGATCATGTGATTATTTGTGGTTTTGGACGAATCGGTCAAACCGTAAGCCGATTTTTAAAGCAAGAAGGTATCGATTATGTAGCAATAGATATCGATCCATTGCGAACAAGTAAAGCCCGAGATGCAGGAGAGAATGTTTTATTTGGTTCATCTCGTCAAAATGAATTATTAGAAGCTGCGCATTTATCTACAGCAAAACTTGTTGTTATCGCTTTTGGCGAAGATAAACAATCTATTGAAGTGATCCAGAAAGTACGTTCATTGTCACCTGATGTGCCTATTTTAGTTAGAACTCGAAATGATGATCAATTAGATAATCTTCAAGAAGCTGGAGCAAACCAAGTCGTTCCTGAAAGCTTAGAAGGAAGTTTGATGCTAGTTTCTCATGTATTGTCTTTAACAGGCGTACCGTTATCACGCATTATGAGACGAGTACAGAAAGAGCGGAAGAGCCACTATAGCCATTTACATGGATTTTTCCAAGGTGAGCATACCGATATGAGCCCTGAGGCAATGGATCGTATTGAGTTTGCTAATGGTGTGCTTATTAGCGATAACTCATTTGCTAATGGCCATACTATCGCTTCGTTAAATTTAACGGCAAGACGAGTAGTTATTGTGGCATTAAAAAGGGCTGGCGTAGAGATGGAAGAGCCTGATGAAAATATAGTATTGCAATCTGAAGACACGTTAATTATTCGTGGCAAGCCACGTCGAGTTGAACGAGTTGAACGCTTTATGCAAGAAGGTGGTTAATTTTATTAATGATTTTCATTAATGAGTCCCACAACACATTGCACTGTATAAATG
>DAINNQ010000497.1:0-2111 GCA_036735825.1 Alteromonadaceae bacterium
ACGAATAGCTGGCACGCCGATCATAATTTCATGAGCGGCCACTCGTCCCCCACCCACTTTTTTCACAAGCGTTTGCGAAATAACCGCTTGTAATGATTCTGATAACATAGAACGCACCATAGATTTTTCTTCGGCTGGGAATACATCAATAATACGGTCAATGGTTTTGGGTGCTGATGTGGTATGCAAGGTGCCAAAGACTAAATGGCCTGTTTCTGCCGCGGTCATGGCAAGGCGAATAGTTTCCAAATCACGCATCTCACCAACAAGAATAACATCTGGATCTTCACGTAACGCCGAACGTAAAGCAGCGTTAAAACTTAAGGTATCACGGTGAACTTCACGTTGGTTGATTAAGCATTTTTTGTTTTCATGAACAAATTCGATAGGATCTTCAATAGTTAAAATATGATCATGTTTATTATCGTTAATATAATCGACCATAGCGGCTAACGTGGTTGATTTACCCGAACCCGTAGGGCCTGTAACTAGTACTAAGCCGCGTGGTTTGTCTGAAATTTGTCTAAAAATATCAGGGCAACCCAAATCATCAAGAGAAAGCACTTTACTCGGGATGGTACGAAATACCGCCGAAGGTCCTCGGTTTTGATTAAACGCGTTAACCCTGAATCGCGCTAAATTTGGGACTTCAAATGAAAAATCCACTTCCATGTTTTCTTCGTATTCTTTACGTTGCCTGTCGTTCATTATGTCGTACACCAAGGCATTAACATCTTTTGCATCAAACGCAGGAATGTTAAGCTTGCGAACATCACCATCAACTCGGATCAATGGCGGCACACCCGTTGAAAGATGTAAATCTGATGCATTATTTTCTACGCTAAATGCGAGTAATTCGGTAATATCCATAAAAACCTCTTAGGTAAACTCATTAAACCGTTGAGAACGGTAATAACGATTAATCATTTGAATGTATTATATGACTCATATTAAAGATAATCTGGCTGCAGTTGAACTGCAAATATCGAAAGCTTGTCAGCTTGCTAATCGAAGTATAGACGAAGTGTGTTTGTTGGCGGTGAGTAAAACCAAACCTGTAGCGCTTATTGAACAAGCTTATGCTGCTGGACAACGCGCTTTTGGCGAAAGTTATATTCAAGAAGCCATTGAAAAAACTCATCAATTATCACACCTAACAGATATACAATGGCACTTTATCGGCCCAGTCCAATCAAACAAAACACGACATCTTGCTGAACATTTTTCTTGGGTGCACAGTGTAGATAGAGCAAAAATCATTACTCGACTCAATGAGCACCGTTCAAGTCAAGATACCCCTCTGAACATTTGTTTACAAGTGAATATTAGTGAAGAGAATTCAAAATCTGGCATTACGGTCAATGAGTTAGCAGAACTTGCTCAGCAAGTAAACAATTGCGAGCACTTAACGTTAAGGGGCTTAATGGCCATTCCTAAAAAACATGACAGCTTAGAAAGTTTTCAAAAGATGTCAGTCTTGTTTAACGATTTAAAGCAACAATATTGCACAGTAGATACCTTGTCGATGGGCATGTCTGATGATTTAAACGATGCGATTGCAAACGGTTCGACCATGGTAAGAATTGGAACAGCGATATTTGGCGCTCGATCATACCCCGAATAAAAAAACGGTAAGAATATACGCAAAGCACGCGATTTTTTACCGCGAATTCAACGACAATTTGTTAACATGATTTCATTACAAGCAATATCACAGATTTAATAGGTTTATTATGAACAATGTAGCCTTTATTGGCGCTGGCAATATGAATAGCGCCATCATTTCAGGATTAATCAAAACAGAAATTTCACCTAGTAACATCATGGTGTCTAATCCTTCTCCAGAAAAACGTCTTGCCTTAGCAAGTAAATTTGGTATTTCACAAACTGACGATAACCTTATTGCCGCAAAATTCGCAGACACGATTGTATTAGGCGTTAAGCCTCATTTAATCGCGCAGGTTTGCCAAGAAATCAGTGCAGCGATGGATGTCAGTAAAAAATGTTTTATTTCTGTTGCTGCAGGTTGTTCAATATCAACTATTGAGAAAGCGCTTAACAAACCATGTACTGTTATTCGTACTATGCCAAATACCCCTTCACAATTAGGG
>DAINNQ010000498.1:0-2110 GCA_036735825.1 Alteromonadaceae bacterium
TTTATAAGCATTTGGTATTATAAGGAATTTTTCATGCGCACTGCATTTTACATCTCAGACGGAACCGCGATAACCTCTGAAGTTTTTGGTCACGCGCTTTTATCTCTCTTCCCGGTTGAATTTGAACACGCGACCATTTCATTTGTAGAAACGATTGAACAAGCAAATCAAGCCAAAGAAAAAATTAACAAAGTAGCCAAAAAAACGGGCGAGAAACCTTTAGTATTTCATACGTTTGTTAATCCTGAAGTCAGACAAATAATCGATAGTTGTGACGCCATTATTTATAATTTTTTAGAGCATTTTGTTGCCCCGTTAGAACAGCAACTTGGCATTAGCGCAAAACCTAAAGCGCATCGCACCCATAGTATTCATGAAAACAGTTATGATTACAGGATTGACGCAGTCAATTATTCTCTTGCCAATGATGATGGTTCAAACATCACCAATTATGAACATGCCGATGTTATTCTTGTCGGGGTATCTCGTTCAGGTAAAACACCAACATCACTTTATCTTGCCTTGCAATATGGTATTAAAGCCGCTAATTACCCGTTTACTGATGACGATATGGACGAACTGCAATTACCTGATTTTTTAAAGCCTCATAAAAAGAAGTTATTTGGTTTAACGATTGATGCGCAAAGGTTAATGGATATTCGTGACGGAAGAATGGCAAATAGTAAATATGCCTCAGCAAGACAGTGCCGAATGGAAGTGAGAGAAGTTGAAAAACTCTATAAAAAAGAAAAGATCCCTTTTCTAAATACCACTAAGCTATCCGTTGAAGAAATCACCGCAAAAATCCTCTCTGAAACAGGTCTGCAAAGATATAAATACTGATATGAGATAAGTTATATAAAGTTTTCCTAGCAAACAGGTTCACAACGCCGCTTCTTTTCTGTATGTTAGCGCGATAATTTAACGTTGTCGTGTTAACAAAAAGTCTGCAACTTTCTCGCGCATTATCGAATGACTTTACACGGCACCAATAAAAGTACAGTTTAATGACAATCAAAACAGATGAATTTAGAACCACGTTAATCGATAGCTTAGTTTCTCCTGCCGAACTTGCACAGCAAATTCCTTTATCTGATCAAACCGCTGAATTTATTATTAATAGCCGACGTGAAATTGAAGCAATTATTCAAGGAGATGACGATCGCTTATTGGTGATCATCGGGCCTTGTTCTATTCATGATACCCAAGCAGCAATCGATTACGCCAAACAGCTAAAACACTTGCATGATAAGCACAAAAATGAATTATTAATTATTATGCGTGTTTATTTTGAAAAGCCACGTACAACGGTTGGTTGGAAAGGTCTGATTAGCGATCCTGACTTAGACAAGTCATTTCATGTTGCAAAAGGATTAAATTTAGCACGCAATTTATTAATGGAAATAAATGAATTGGGTTTACCTGCTGGCACTGAATTTTTAGACATGGTGACAGGACAATATATTTCGGATCTGATTTGTTGGGGCGCTATTGGTGCACGAACAACAGAAAGCCAAGTACATCGTGAATTAGCGTCTGCCCTTTCATGCCCTGTCGGTTTTAAAAATGGCACGGACGGAAATATTCAAATCGCGGTTGATGCCATCAAAGCGTCGAGCGTGCCTCATGTTTTATACTCGCCAGATAAAAGCGGCCAAATGTGTATCTATCAAACTCATGGCAACCCTTTTGCACATGTGATTTTACGCGGAGGTAAAGAGCCAAATTATCATGCCAACGATATTCAACAAACCTTAGAAAAACTTGCCAGTAACGATATTTCTTCAGGCATCATGGTCGATTGCAGCCATGGTAATAGCTATAAAGATCATTCGAAACAAATCGATGTTGCTCGCTCAATATCAGAGCAAATCACACAGGGAACTAAAGGTATTTCTGGCGTGATGATTGAAAGCTTTTTAGTAGAAGGTAATCAAAAAGTTATCGCCAATGAGCCATTAACCTACGGACAAAGTATTACCGATGCGTGCGTAGATTTATCGGTTAGCGAAGAAATGCTAGCGATGTTAGCTAACGCAGTGATTGAAAGTAGAAAATAAGAATTAGAAAATAAGAAGTAATAAATTGAAAGTAAAATCAAAAAGTGCTG
>DAINNQ010000499.1:0-2102 GCA_036735825.1 Alteromonadaceae bacterium
CTTTATTCGTCACTTGCAACAAGGAATAGGTAGTTTAGGTGATTTATGGCGTACTCCTTTTACCTCTGTTATGACAATATTGGTGCTTGGGATCAGCTTGACGCTGCCAGCGACGTTACATTTATTAGTGAAAAATGCCAAGTCTATATCTGGGCAATGGGATTCAGCATCAGAAATTAGCTTATTTTTAAAGTTATCCGTGTCAGATAAATCTGCTCAAAGCTTAGTTCAGCGCATTCAGTTATATCCAGAAGTAGCGGAAGTTACTTATATTTCTGCAGATGCCGCATTAAAAGAATTTAAAGTACTTTCGGGTTTTGGTCAGGCATTAGAATATTTATCATCAAACCCACTACCAGCCACCCTTTTAGTTAAACCTACAAATCGCGCAAGTAAACCACAAGCAGCGAGAGAGCTATTACAAAAGCTTGAAAAAGAAAGAGAAGTTGATCAAGGTAAACTCGATCTTGAGTGGTTAACTCGTCTAGAGGCTATTACACAGTTAATTGAAGACATAGTCACTGGCCTTGCAGCCTTACTGTGTTTGTCAGTTGTTCTAATTATTGGCAACACAATTCGCTTAGCGATATTAAATCAAAAAGATGCGATTGCGGTGATGAAATTGGTCGGCGCTACCGATAGCTTTATTCAACGACCTTTTTTGTATTCAGGTGTTTGGTACGGTGTGCTTGGCGGTTTAGTTGCCGTTTTATCCGTTGAAGTATTAGCGCAGTATTTTACTGGCGCGTTAATAAGACTGACGGATTTATATCAGAGTAATTTTGAGCTGCTTGGTTTGAGCGGCATAGAAATGTTAATGCTAATATTAGCTGCGATTTTTTTGGGTTTAGCGGGCAGTTATATTTCAGTAAGAAAGCATATTAGGGCAATAGAGCCAACAGCAGATTAGTCTAATTTGGCTCATGTTAATTGATATTTAAAATATCATCTGCCCATGCTAATGCTTGTTGATGGCTTTGAAATGCTAATTCGTCTGATAATTCTAATAAATTTATGAGCTTAGTACTCTCTTGCCATTGGCCTTGTTCAATTAATTTAGCTAAAGCCAAGTAGTTCTTGAGATAATTATCTTCATTTCGTAATGCCGATTTAATCTCGTTATGCAGCGGTAAAACCTCTAAAACAGCTTCTATGTCGCGATCTAAAATCCCATCGATTAACGATAAAATACCCGTTAAAAATGCTTTCGGTGGATTTTCTTCATCACGTTTGTGTTGGGAAATAATTTCACAAAATTTGGCGCGAATCAGGGATAAGCGCATGACTTCGTTACACTTACCTTCACTTAAATCTGATAGCGCTAATAATGCGATAAACTTTTTAAGTTCTAACTCACCTATGTAAATAAGCGCATGTTTTAATGAGGTGATTTCTTGGCTAGCACCATACGTCGGACTATTGATAAAACGTAATAATTTATAAGTAAGTCCTGGGTCTGCACTAAATATGCTACTGATCAGATCAAAGTTTAAATGCTCTTTACTTGTTTCACTGAGCAAATCAAGAATGTTTTTCTTTGTGGAAGTGAGTTTGCGCTGCTTTAACATTTCTGGCTTGGCAAAAAAATAACCTTGAAAATGGGTAAAACCTAAGAGTTTTAATTGAGCAAATTGCTCAGCCGTTTCAACTTTTTCAGCTAATAACACCACATCGCTTCTTGAAATTTTTCTAACTTGTTTGCTGATTTGTATAATTGACAGTCCTAGTACATCTACTTTGACAATATCAATGTAAGGTAATAATACGTCCCATTTGGGATCAAAATCATAGTCATCAAGTGCTAAGCTGTAACCTTTTTCTTTTAAATTCTGAACCGCTAAAATCAATTCATCACAAATATCAATGTCTTCCAATACTTCAATCACAATTTTTTTAGGATCTAAGAAACTTGGAAAGCGATTTATCAGGGTATGTGCGTGAAAATTTATATAAGCAGGTAATTCGCCAGTGACTTGTTCAATGCCTAAAGTCAGGTGGTTATCCGTAATAATGTTTGACGTGGCTTGGTTAGGATCAATATTTGGGAAACTATTACTTTTTCCATCGCGAAATAATAATTCATAAGCCACAACCTGCTGATT
>DAINNQ010000500.1:0-2092 GCA_036735825.1 Alteromonadaceae bacterium
TAGTAGCACTTTATTAATGGTGACTAGTCTTGAGCTGATGAAAACTGACCAAGTGCTATTTATTGGGTCGACTTTATTGATGATGCTACTAGCATGGTTGGTGTATGCCTTAACGTTTGGTTATCAAGAATATGTAAATAAGCAAAAAGCTTTAACCATGTTTGGCCGTTTTTTAGACCCGCATGTTGTTTATCAATTGCTTGCGCAAGGTAAACTCGATGCTGAATATTTAAATCAGCGCAAATGCTTAACGGTATTGTTTTCTGATATTCGCGGCTTTACTCAGCTATCAGAACAGCAAGATGCCAAAGAGGTGCTGTCTTTACTCAACGAGTATTTTAATCAACAAGTGGCGGTTATTTTCTCAACAAAAGGCACGTTAGATAAATTTATTGGTGATTGCATCATGGCATTTTGGGGAGCGCCCATTGCCAGTGTTCATCATGCTGCTGATGCGATTGAAGCTGCGCTGCTTATGGAGGAAAACTTGTTAGCGTTTAAACGGACATTACCTGAGCATTTACAAGGGTTTGACATAGGCATTGGTGTGCACACAGGTGAGGTGATTGCTGGCTTAGTGGGTACAGATCAAAGAGTTGACTATACTGTCATTGGAGATGCGGTCAACTTAGCAAGCCGAATTGAAAGCCTCACTAAAAACACTAGCCGCATCTTAGTTTCAGAACAAACAAAAAATCTTGCTGACACCTTGTATGATTTTGAATACCAAGGCGAATTTAACGTAAAGGGAAGAGTGGCAAGTGTTAAATTGTTTCAACCAAGAAGGAAATAGTATGAAAATTTACCTGTTAATAATTTTGAGTATTATTTTTTCTATGTCGTTACTCGCAGCACCTGAACAACAAACGCATAAAAAAGGGAAAATAATCGCTCACGCGAATTTATACGACGAGCCTAAATATCAAAGTAGTGTTACTAGCGAATTATTAGAAAATGATGCGGTAGAAGTTATGAAACGTAGCCGTGCTTGGTATCAAGTCACCACGAGCAATGAACTTATGGGCTGGGTAAAAATGCTCAACGTTAGATTTGTTGGCGTTTTAAAACGTGAAGGCGAGTTGGGCGTTAAAAACGTTTTCGATAGTGTGATCACTAAACAAGCTTCTCCAACCGCATCAACGGGCATTCGTGGCTTTGATGAGGTTGAATTGAAAAAAGCCAAAGCAGATTTAACTCAATTAGCCATTCTATCAACCTATAAAAGCTCACCGACATCGGTTAAACAATTTGCTGAACAAGGAAACTTAACCGCCAATGAGCACACTATTTTGCTGAGAAAAAATGAATATAAGCCAACAGATAATCAAGTGAATGAGGTGGAAAGATGAAACAATTAACGATGCTCTTCTTAGTGATTCTACTGTCTTCTTGTCAAAGTACTGGGCTTAAAATTGGAAACCTTGATATTGGTAAAATAGTGAACCAAGGGGTTAAATTGTGGGATGCAAACAACATTGACCAAGAGCAAGAAATTCAGCTAGGACGCAATATGTCGGCAGTTTTATTAGGTGTTCGTCCGCTACATGCAAATAAAAATATCAATGAATACGTGAATCATGTTGGTTTTTGGTTGGCACAAAACTCTTCTCGTCCTGATTTACCTTGGCAATTTGGCGTTATTGATAGTGAGTCAATTAATGCGTTTGCAGCACCTGGCGGATTTGTATTTATAACTTCAGCTATGTTGATGCAGCTTAACAATGAAGCGGAATTAGCCGCGGTGTTAGCTCATGAAATTAGCCATGTTATTTTGCAGCATCATTTGCAAGCGATGAAAAGTGGTGCGTTACGCAGTGCGATGACCGAAACCTTATTTGTATCGGCGGATGCTTATCAAGCAAATACCAATGCTGAGCATAAAAAACGCGAGTATGCCGCTTGGGCAAAAACCATCACCAATGCCGCACAAGATTTATATAGCAAAGGTTTAGATCGTGAAGATGAAATGCTAGCCGATAACGCAGGCTTAACGTTGTTGGCTAAAGCCGGTTACGATCCTTTTTCTTATTTAAGTAGCTTACAAGCGATTGAAGCGATTTCACCTGATGACTCTAGTCTTGCGTTATTATAT
>DAINNQ010000501.1:0-2091 GCA_036735825.1 Alteromonadaceae bacterium
AATGTTTACTGATAAAAGTGCATCTCTGAGTGCAACACTGGTATGTGTTAATGCCGCAGGGTTGATAATAATAAAGTCAACAACTTGATAGGCTTTATGTATTTCATCAATTAATTCAAATTCAGCATTTGATTGAAGATGGGTTAAGTTAATACCAAAGTCTGAGGCGCGATCCTTTAAATCTTTCAAAATGTCAGAAAGCGTTAATGAACCGTATATTTGAGGTTCACGTTTACCCAACATGTTTAAATTTGGACCATTTAGCACTAAAACGTTAAACTTTGCGTTCATTTTTCAAGAAAAGCCTATGAAATATCGTTATTGTTCCATCTTCACATAAATTAAATGTTGATGGAATGAAAACTAACGAAATTCTTCAATTTAATTATAATTGTCGATTATTATAGTGTTTTCGACGAAATTAGCAGCAAAATACTGGTCTAATCTCTTAGAGCGATAAAAATAATAAGAATACTTTGGTTATTTAGATGATATTAGCTAAACTTATAGCGAGCTGTTAAGTTTGTATTTGTTTTGATTTTAATGACTTAGCTGTTTTTTATTACACCTTCTATGCAGGATTTCTCTACGGAAGGTCATCTTATTTTTTATGATAAGGATATCGTTATCTGTCGTATTCTTAAAAATAGCTTGCTAATTTTTGCAATGTTTATTGCTTCACCCGCTGAGGCAATGCAAGTTATAACCCATAAAACAGTAGATATCACCTCAGTGAATGTTACCCAACTTAGGCGCATTTATTCTATGCGGCAACTGATTTGGGAAAATAATATGCCTATTGTTGTTTTTGTTTTACCAAGCAAGCATCCTGTTCATCAAAAGTTTTCTAAAGAAATGCTTAATATTTTCCCCTATAAACTTGATCGAATTTGGAACAAATTAACGTTCTCGGGTTTAGGTGTTGCGCCTAAAATGGTTAAAACTCAAGCCGAATTATTGCAAGCAGTGAGCTCTACGCCTGGAGCTATTGGTTATGTTGAAAAAGTAGATAAGGATGAACATGTTAATGTTATTGAAATTTCGATGTGAAAATTTGAATAAATCTCTATTCCTCTTGCTGATTTTTATCATGCAGGTGATGATACCTTCTCATGTTTATGCTGGGGAAATGGAAAATCAAAGTTTGCAAGTTCATGGCTTTATTGCACAAGGGATCATTGATGTAAACGGCAGTAGCTTTGTTAATGAAGATGGTAAAATTTCAGCAGAATTAACTGAAGTTGGCGTCAATGCTTCTTATCGTTTGAATAATTTTCTACGGTTAACCGGTCAAGCGGTTTATCTTAATGGCGGCAATAGATATGTCAGAGGTGCTAGAATTGATTACGCTTTGCTAGATTTTAATGTCTATCAAGATGAGCATTGGTTAGTTAATTTATATCTTGGGCGCTTTAAAAATAATAATTGGCTGTATTCGACTACACGAGACGTTCCACACGCAAGACCCAGTATTATCCTTCCTCAATCAGTATACTTTGATGGTTTTAGAGATATTGCCATGGGGAGTGATGGTGCGGCATTTAAAGCGAGTTATGCATCTGATGATTATGGTGATTTTGATTTTTATATGAATTATGGCTCCTCTTCTCTTGATACAGAAGATGTTAAATTATTGTTGGGCGATCTTGTCCAAGGTAAAGGAAAGCAAAAATTTGATGCGCAAGCTGGTTTGTATTGGCAGCCTCAGTTTTCACCTTGGCAATTAGGCTTTTCTATTTTAGATTCCGACTTTAATTATCAACACGCTGAAAATGATTTTTTTACTGACGCTTATTTTAGCTTTCAGCAATATACTGGCAACCTTTTGTACGAAGGAGAACGCTGGCAGTTTAGTACTGAACTTTTTCAGCAGAAATTTGTGCAAAAAGGCTTCTATTTCGATAACTTCCTGCAAGAAAGAGTTGGGCAGGGGATCTTTGTACAATCAAAGTATCAATATAATAACCAGCTGTCTTTATTAGGGCGAGTTGAGCGCTTTTATGCTGATAAAAATGACAAAAATGGTAAAAAATTAGCCATACTTTATGGTGGCCAGATCCCAAGTTATTTTGGTTATCAAGACGATATTAC
>DAINNQ010000502.1:0-2087 GCA_036735825.1 Alteromonadaceae bacterium
ACCTGCGGCTTTGGATTTTTCCGTCACCGACAAACTGATCAAATACGCAATTGAGGTAAAGCTAAGTCCTAACATCACAGCACTGAGAATAAACGTCGAAAAAACGAGTAATACATCTGCATCGTTTAATTGAAAATACAACACCAATGCTGAGCTACCAAAACCAAGTAACGTGGCAAGCGCGATAATGCCACCTTGACCAACAAACTTTCCAATTAATAATTGCGTTTTACTCAGTGGATAAGTGAGTAACAGCAATAATGTACCGCTTTCTTGCTCTCCAACAAAGCTGTCATAACTTAATAATAAGGCGATAAGTGGGATGAGAAAAACAGCTAAACTGGCGAGGCTAGCGACCGTGGTAGACAATGAAGCAACGCCAACCATACCTGACGCTGCGGCACCAAAATACGTCAAACCAATCGATAACACCGCAAAAATTATGGTGATAGATAGCAACCAACGATTTCTTAAGCCGTCATGAAATTCTTTGTTTGCGACTGCGAGAATTTGCTTCATGAGAGTTGTCCTTTTTTCACATCGTTTATGCTGTCATTTTGTGGTGATTCACTGTGCTGACACTGCAAATAATACTGATACACTTGCTCTAAATTCGCTGGCTCAATATCAATATTCTGTAATGATTCTTGTGCCAATAATTCGCGTAATACTTTTAATTTATCTTGCTCTGGCACGAGCAAAACATCATTGCTCGTTTCATCGTGCAAATACTTCAACAGACTTGAATGCTGACGAAGTGCGCCATTTAATCCATGTGGCTTGATCTTAATAGGTAAGTTTGCCTGACTACGCAACTGGGCTAAACTACCTGCAGCTAATAATTTTCCTGAAGATAAAATCATCGCTCGATCAATATGTTGCTCTACGCCCGGAAGTACATGCGAGCATAAAATGACGCTTGTGCCTTGGCTTTTTAATTGATCGACGGTTTGATAAAATTCAGCGGTTGCAATGGGATCTAAACCCACAGTTGGCTCGTCGAGTAATAATAATTTCGGTTGCCCGATAAAAGCTTGTGCAAGGCCAAGTCGTTGGCGCATCCCTTTTGAGTACGTTTTCACTTGGCGTTTCATCGCATGAGCAACGCCCACTTGCTCAAGTAATGCCACAGCATGTTTTTTATCATAGCCCTTTAATTTAGCAAAATAGGTTAACACTTCTAAGCCAGTTAATTGCTCGTAAAAGCTAACATTTTCTGGTAAATAGCCAATTTTAGCGCGCATGTGCCAAGCTTCTTTCGAATCAGGGTTAACTCCCATTACTTCAACTTGCCCCTGACTAGGTGAAATTACCCCTAAAATAAGCTTCATCATCGTGGTTTTACCTGCACCATTATGGCCGAATAACCCTAACACCTCGCCCTGATTTAGCTGCATGTTAATCGAGTCCAAAGCTGTTAACTTTGGGTAATGCTTGCCAACATCAGTTAATGAAACGAGTGGCTCTGCGTGAATTGGTTTTGTCATTTACTTTACCGTTAGCCCTGTATTGATGTTTTTGTATGTGTTAATTTTTGCGTCATTTTCAACAACTCATTCACCTGTTGAGCTTTTTGATTTGATGAAAAGTGAGGCGATGACATTAATGGAAAACTGTCTTTCACCCCTGGAGGCTTTAAAATTGGAAACTGTCGTTGAACCCAGCGCAAAATGATCACCGCGGGGCTGTCCATTAACATTTTCATTTCTGGGTACTGCCACACAAGTTTGTCGACACCATCATTTGGCTCAAAAATCACGTCGCCGATGTGGTCACTGTTCATGTCCCAACCTAAATAATTACTCCAATAATTGCCGACTCCATCTTGACTCCATTCTTGCTTTTTATTCGATACATATTTCACTTGCGTTGGGTTATTAATAAAGCTGTTGCCAAACACTTTAGTGCCTTCTGAACCTGCCGTTAAATGAATGCCTATTTCAGCCGTATCAACAAGGTTATGGCTAATAGTGTTGTACGCTGAGTTATAAACAAATAATCCTTTGCCATCACGGCCTAATACTTTGTTTTCAGGTTTTGTCCAAACCTTGGTTATGCGGTTATGGCTGATGGTTGACGAAGTGATA
>DAINNQ010000503.1:0-2072 GCA_036735825.1 Alteromonadaceae bacterium
ACGACCAGCAATATTTTTCATTGCCGTTAAACTATGATCATCTAATGCAATAACAACTATTTGTTGATTTGCTGGTTTTTCTGGTAATAAATAACGGCTTTGGTGATCAAAAATAAAATAGTCAGCTCGAATCGACCATTGATAAAACCCAGAGATCACACAGATGAAAGTTAGCCCAACAAATAACAAAACAATCAATAATCGATGATGGGCTGATGTGGTCACAGTATTCCTTTAAAAACATAACTTTATTTTATGTAAGCTAAATATAAGCTTAATGTAATTATCGAATTTTTCTAGTGAAGGCATTTATCTGTGCATTCATTTTATCTCAGCAATAAATATTAATAATGAACAGTTAGTTACCGGCAAATATTTAAAGTGAACCTATACTTAACATAATGCAACCTGATTATGATTAAACCTTAGGACTCAAATGGAAAATATTGAGCATTTCATCGAGATAGGCATAGCTTTATCTACCGAAAAAAACCACAAAGTACTTTTAGAGAAAATTCTCATGAGTGCGATGGAATTAACCAATGCTGATGGCGGGACAATATATTCAGTAAACGATAAGCAAGCATTGGTGTTTGATACCTTGATCAATAAAAGTTTAGGCATTCATTGGGGAGGAACAACAACACACAAAATTGATATTCCTGCCATTCCGCTGTACGAATTTCAACGCCCTAACCAGAGTGCATTAGTATCGATTGCCGCAACAACAGGTAAAGTGATTAATATTGCCGATGCCTATCACGTTGAACAATATGATGTTACTGCCGCCAAAGAAATGGACAGTCGCACAGGCTATCGCACAAAATCAGTGTTAACCTTGCCAATGAACAATCATGAAAATGACTTAACGGGCGTTGTGCAATTAATCAATGCCACTTCATCTGACGGAGAAGTTATTGCCTTTGATGAAACGAAAGAGCGAACCATTCACGCTTTAACATCGCTCGCTGCTGTCATTTTGACCAACAAACAACTTATCGATCAAATGGAAGAATTATTTGGCTCTTTCTCTCGTTTAATCGCTTATGCCATTGATAAAAAATCACCTTACACGGGCGGTCATTGTCGCAGAGTGCCAGAAATAACGATGTTACTCGCCAAAGCATGCCACGAAGTTGACCAAGGCCCATTAGCGGATTTTCATTTATCACCTGAAGATTTTCATGAGCTCAGTGTTGCCGCATGGTTACATGACTGTGGAAAAGTGGCCACGCCTGAATATGTTATGGACAAAGCCACCAAACTAGAAACGGTTTTTGACCGCATCGATTTAGTACTGACAAGGTTTGAAGTCGCTTCGCTAAACATCTCGCATAACTCAAAATACAATGCCGATGAAAAAGCTTTACGCTTAAAGCAATTAGCAAGTGACAAAGAGTTTTTGATCACCGCCAATAAAGGAGGGGAATTTTTTGATGATGAGAAAATAAATCGAGTTCATCAAATTGCCAAAACTTATCAAGTCACTATTAACGGCGTAACCCAGTCAGTGTTAACTAAAGATGAAGTGATGAACTTGATCACCAAACGAGGCACGTTAAATGATAAAGAGCGTCGGATCATCAACGGCCATATGGATGTGACGGTTGACATGTTAGAAGCCATGCCGTTTCCAAAGCATTTAAAAAACGTTCCCGAATATGCCTGTGGTCATCACGAAAAAATGGATGGCACGGGTTATCCAAAAGGCTTAAAGCGTCATCAAATGTCGATACCCGCAAGGATCATGGCAATTGCAGACGTTTTTGAAGCGCTCACCGCAAATGACAGACCTTACAAACCACCAAAAACATTAACAGAATCTATCGCTATAATGGATAGAATGAAAGAAAACGATCACTTAGACCCTGATTTATATGATGTTTTTATTCAAGAAAAGGTGTACTTAGCTTTCGCTGGAAAATTTCTAGATAAAAGCCAAATTGATCTTAGTTAGTTGAAGATCTGCAAATCACACTATATGTTTATCAAACGTTAATTTAATGTATACTGCTTGATAAATAATAGGGAGACGGGGTTCATAGAAAGAACAGAAACTGATTATTAAATAG
>DAINNQ010000504.1:0-2069 GCA_036735825.1 Alteromonadaceae bacterium
CCGATGGTAGTGTGGGAGTTCCCATGTGAGAGTAGGACATCGCTAAGCTTCTATTTAAGATAAAAACCCAGCAATGGCTGGGTTTTTTTCGCTGGAGGGGTTCCCGAGTGGCCAAAGGGATCAGACTGTAAATCTGACGGCTCCGCCTTCGGTGGTTCGAATCCACCTCCCTCCACCATCATAAAAAAAGCCTGCTTTCTAGCAGGTTTTTCTTTTTCTACCTTTTCAAATTATCATTTTAGTGTTTGGAAAACGCTGCTAAGGCATCATATTTATTTCGAAGTTTACTGAAACGTTTATATGATTCGCTTTCAGGTGACAGATCACTGAATTGTTTTATTAGTATTTTGGCTTGCTTAAAGTCTTCAATCCGTTGTGGATTGGCTTCATAAGAAACTAATAACACTTGCAACAGATTTAACTTAACACCCAGATGGTGTGGGAAGTGATAAAGCGCCTGATTTAGTTTATCAATGGCTAAGGTATAGTGATTAGCTTTATAAAGGCTAACACCGACTTCTAAGGCTGTTTGTGCCGCAATTTTATCTTTCTCACTAATTGGCCGGTCGGATAACGCCAGTACTTCAGATAATATTTCCATATTGTCAGGGTTTGCTTGCGATAGTTTTTCTAGAATGGTTTCAGCTTTACCTCGCCTTTGCAGTGCGATTAATGAACGCGCAATTTTAAATGTTCCAGAAACACTAATATTGTTTTTGTATCGGTCTAAAAGTCTTTCGGCATCTTTTAGAGAGCTTTTTGCTAACGATGTGTCTTTCGCTTTGTTATGCAACCTTGCAGTTAGAAACTGTGCAATGACTTTCAGTTCGTTGGCTTTAAAATCTTTAGTCATATTCGCTAAAATTTCAAATGCCCTATTATTGAGTTTTCGTACTTCAAACTGAGTCAAATTATCAGCATGATCAATGAGTGCTTCAGCAAATTGAATGGCATTATCAGGCTTTTTGTGTATCGAATGATAAGCAAGTTCGTTCGTTTTCGATAACGCATGGGTGGCTTTATCAAGTTTATTATTATTTAAGCATAATTGTGCGTAATGCTTTAAGCGTGTAACTGATCGTGGCGAAACCATTAAGGCTTTTTCTAAGACTTCTTCAGCTAGATCGTGATTATTATTGAGCTCATGCGCTTTTGCTAGCCAATCATAGGCAGATAAATAGAAAGGATTATCATCGACAACAGCTTGAAAATATCGCTCAGCACCAAAATAATCATTGGTGATTATGGCTATTTTACCCATACCAATTGCTGCCCATTGACAGTTAGGAGTACCTAGATAAGCTGAATATATTTGTTTAGCTTTTTCATACTCCCCTAATTCAAAATGCTGACGAGAACGAATGCCTAAACATTCAAGTTTATAAGGTGAGTTCTTTGTTATTTCTTCACGACAGAGTTGTATAACTCTATGGCGGTCATTTTCATCCATGGCGCGATAAATAGCACGCATGGCATTTTTCTTTTCGAAGCAGCGATTTAAGCGTGTTGTTAAGTCTTTTAATGTGTAGGGTTTAGTTAAATATTCATCAGGCTTATGTTCTAGAGCAGCGAGTACCATAGATTGAGAGACTTCGGCAGTGATCATGATGATAATAGAGGTACGGGAAAGGATATTTTTCGCGCGTAATTCTTCGAGAATTTGTTGACCGTTTTTTTTGTTTTCACCAAGGTCATAACCAAGCAAAATAACATCATATTGATTGGACTCACATAAAGTGATGATGTCAGGTGCGTGGAAACTCGTATCAACACTCAGTGCACCAAGGCTATAAGCGAAGATTTTCAGAGAATCACGCGATTGCTTTATATTATCGACAATAAGGAAACGTTTGTTCCCATAATCAATGTTAACCATGAAGTCCCTTCAAATTTTGTTATTACATTGCTTTTAGCGGAATTTATATGACTTGTCTAGTCTTGAGAGCGTCAGAGCGCGAAATCTTCAATAATTAAATGAAAAAGTTAAATTGTAAACAGTGCGTTAATAAGACAATAAATTTCAATAAGATGACAGATTGACATTGATAAAATGGTATACAGGTATACTA
>DAINNQ010000505.1:0-2033 GCA_036735825.1 Alteromonadaceae bacterium
CTGTTACCCCAGCTGCTGATGTGCGACCATAATACGGGTTAATTTGTAAAGCAGCGTCCATTCCCATAGCAAAACCATTTTCGGTTGCTTTAATCGCTTCACGCGTGTTGTTACTACCCGTATTACCAATAATCAGTAGTTTTTCACCGTATTGATGAACACTGTGAGCAATTAACATTAAATGTTCTTCCCAGCTTAATAAATGCCCTTCACCTGTTGTGCCGCCAACAATGATGCCATCTACACCCGCTTTTATTTGCTCGCCAACTAATTTGTCATACGTTGCTAAATCAATATCACCTTGAGTTTTATAAGGAGTTTTTATGGCGGTTATCAAACTTGCCGAGCGTAAATTTTTCATTCGAGTTCTCAAATTTTTAGGGAAATTATTGTTATCTGACTTTCAACAGTGAGCGATTTTATCAACAACTCGCTTAAGGATAAACACTTCATTGCTCACAATGTGTTTATATTTAAATGTTTGGTTATTTAATTCAATCACTTTATAGGCATGATAATTATTTGGATCCGCCAAATCCGTTGCAAACTCTTCGTTTTCGATAATTTCGGCTTTCGCAATAGTAAAGTGAATGTCACCGACTAATCCCCAATCGCCAAGTTCAAGCGACTGCATTACAACTTCACCATGAGCATTATGAATAGAAAAGCTAAATTCATAACTACCATCTTCCAACAGCTGTGAAAATTCGGTATGAACATCGCCATTTTCATCTATTTCACTGCGATACCACGCACCCATTAATTTTTGACGTTCAAATTGCATACAAACCTTTGACCTCAGCAAGGCTTAATAACTTGTATTCTAGCCGCTGTTTTTTTCTTACTTCTGCGTTAAATTTATTTAACTATATTTCAATAAATTAGCCAAGCTCTTAAACTGAGTTAAGGTTAATTAAAAGATTATTTTCTTTTCGATACTGTACTTCATCAATGGGTCAGTTCATCAAAAAAGTAACAAATTCACGAATAAAATATTCTACGCATTAAAAAAGCGACTAATTTAGCCGCTTTCGTTTCATTATAAAAATTTTTAGTTTTTAAGTAAGCGAATACCACCATTCACGCTTTCGATAGAAATTCTGATATCCCCAGAACCTATGGTACCGTGCAAGTTTCTGCCAGAAAACATGTTTTTATCCGCTGATAAGCCAAAATCATTGCGAATGCTACCATGCATAGTTTCAATATCTACATTTGCATTAATTTCAGCAGGCACATTTAACTCAATTCGACCATTAACCGTATCAATAGAAATATCTTTTAAGTTTTCTGAAATACCTTGATAGCTCACTTCTATACTGCCATTAACCGAATTAATATCGCTGTCATTCATTAAACCTTTAGCAACAATAGAGCCATTGACCAAATCAATTTTCATTTCACCGCTAACATTTTCAATGCTTAATGAGCCATTAACAAGTTCAATTGCAGCGAGTTTTGCTTGCTGAGGAACCATCACTAGATAATCAACACTGCCTGAGTTATTGTTTTTCCAACTAGATGACTTTTTATAGTGAGTTTCAACCGAAACACCACGACCATTTTCTTTAAAATCTATCGTGATCCTATCTCGAGCTTCTTGATTATCTGCAGTTATGGTTGCGGTAATTTTGATCTCGTTTTTGTCCCAACCATTTATTTCAACTTCACCATTTATATTTTCTAAGCGAAATTCTGCACGTTCAGAAACATTATAACTTTTGACAATTTCATCACGAACATCTGCGTATGCTGAAACACTCAATAGCAAAGTAAACAACGTGATTATTTTAGTTTTTATCATTTTATTCCCCAAAAGGTTTTATCTTCAATTTATAACATTAGTAACAGGCAAAGAGAAAAAGGTTTAAATGATTTATATAAATAAGTTAAATTCTTTAAAAATTTTTCAAATTTTAAAACTATTTTTGACTTATTCATATTTTGCCTAAGAAACTTACTGGCTAACATTGGGCTCAAAGATAAAGCTACAAAACTTGATATAATGACAGCGGCTGCGAGTGTGATTGCAG
>DAINNQ010000506.1:0-1997 GCA_036735825.1 Alteromonadaceae bacterium
AACCTGTGCTCTTCATCAACAATAAGTAAGCCTAAATCTTTATATTTGATACTGTTTTGTAATAGTTTGTGAGTGCCGACTAAAATGTCGATATGACCAGATTCAACTTTGGCAATCACTTCATTTTGCTCTTTGGCGGTTTTAAAGCGTGAAAGCACTTCAATTGAAATGGGCCAGTTAGCAAATCTGTCTTTAAAGTTTTCGTAATGTTGCTGCGCAAGTAGGGTCGTTGGCACTAAAATAGCGACTTGCTTGCCATCATTCACGGCAACGAAAGAGGCGCGCATTGCCACTTCAGTTTTACCGAAACCAACATCACCACAAACTAATCTATCCATTGTTTTGTCAGACAACATGTCACTGATCACGGCATTGATTGCTTGTTCTTGATCTAGGGTTTCTTCAAAACCAAAACTGTCAGCAAACGCGCGATAATCATCCTTGTTACGAGAAAACTGATAACCTTTATGACTTGCACGTTTTGCATAAATGTCGAGTAACTCAGCCGCCACATCTCTGACTTTTTCTGCGGCTTTTCGTTTTGCTTTGCTCCACGTGTCGTTACCGAGTTTGTGCAATGGCGCATGCTCAGCGTCAGTACCAGAATAGCGACTGATCAAATGTAGTGAAGCTACAGGTACATAAAGTTTTGCATCATTGGCGTACGATAACGTTAAAAACTCCGTAACTATGCCGCCTGTTTCAAGCGTTTGTAATCCCAAATATCGACCAATACCGTGATCGATATGCACAACAGGCTGACCAATGGAAAGCTCGGCAAGGTTTTTGAAAATAGCGTCGGTTTGGGTGTCTTGCTGCTTTTTTCTACGGCGAGATTGTCGAACACGATCACCAAGCAGTTCAGTTTCGGTGATCAAAGCAATCGCGTTTTTTAACGAGGCTCCTTTATGCTGAAAAATAAAGCTACTGGTGAGCGCATTAACGGTAATACCAAACGCTTCATCAGAATTGATAAACTCCTCAATCGTTTTAAATTGCTGTGGCGCGAGTTGATTACGTTTTAGTAACTCTAAAACACTTTCTCTTCGACCTTGGCTTTCAGCAACGAATAATATTTTATTCGGGGTTTGTGTATCGTTTATAAAAGCATTTAATAAATCAAAAGGGTGCTTTAACTGATGATTAATGGTGATGTCAGGTATTGGGTTAACATCATATTTAATCAAGCCTTTTTCTGTATCGCTAACTGATTGTGACTCAGATCCAGACTCTGACGCTGGAGCTTGTTCAATCGATTTTTCTCCCGTTTGCTCGGCAGAGTTATTCACATCAATTTTGTTTGATTTTATCGTAATGCGATCAAACGGTTTGAGGGCTAAATATAATTCTTCTTGGTTAAGAAAAAGCGTTTTGGGTTCAAGCAGTGGTTTGGTGTTATCGTAGCGCCTGTCTTCATATCGATATTCAATATCAAGCCAGTAGTGAGCAATGGCTTTTTCAATATCGCCAGAAACCATCACTAGAGCTTGATCTGTTAAATAATCACAAAGCGTATTGGTTTGTTCAAAAAAGAGCGGTAGATAATATTCAATTCCCGCTGGCATGATGCCGTCACTCACTTGATGATAAATTGATTCTTTATGGATGGTACCCGTGAACATTTCACGATATTGGCGGCGAAATAAATTAATGCCTGCTTGGTCTATTGGAAATTCATGCGCAGGTAATAATTCAATTGCTTCAACTTTATCACTCGAGCGTTGATTGTCTGGATCAAATAAACGAATTTCATCTATTTCATCATCAAAAAAATCTAATCGAAATGGCGTGGTACTACCCATTGGAAATAAATCGAGTATGGCTCCTCTAGCTGAAAATTCGCCATGCTCCATAACTTGATCAACACAGCGATAACCACTGGCTTCAAGTTCTTGGCGAAGTTGATGTAAATCTTTTCTATCGCCTTTTTTAATTAATAAACTATTACTTTCTAAATATTGTTTGGGCGCTAAGCGTTGCAATAAAGTAGTGATTGG
>DAINNQ010000507.1:0-1997 GCA_036735825.1 Alteromonadaceae bacterium
ACATATAGCTTCCTATATTTATCGTGTGATAATTTTTTATGTTATTAATTTATAAGCAAAAAGATTTATTTACCAGTGATTTCTTCATTAACTTTATAAATATTAATCATCATTCAAGGGTAGTTTAACTTTGAAAGTAGAGCCAATATTTAACTCACTTTCTACCGTTAAATTCCCGCCCATGAGTTGGCAAAAGTTTTGCGTGATCGCCATACCTAAACCCGTACCTTCAAATTGTCGCGTTTGGCTACCATCAACTTGTGTAAACTGTTCAAAAATATAATCTAATTTATCTGGAGCAATACCTACACCCGTATCTTTTACCGAAAAATATAAGAAATAAGCGTCATTACTGATCTCAAAAGTGATCTTGCCTTCGCGAGTAAATTTACAGGCATTACTTAATAAATTCAGAAACACTTGCATCAGTTTTTGGCGATCGACAAGTAAAGTTGAAGATAATTTACCAATAGAAACAACCAATTCATTTTTGTTAGCTTTTGCCATGGGTAAAATGGTTTCTATGGTTTCATCAACAAGGTTTTTAATATTTACGGGCTTTAAATACAAATCCATTCGGCCAGCTTCAATTTTCGCAATATCTAAAATGTTATTGATTAATGCCAATAAGGTGTGAGCACTACGAATGCTTTTATTTAAATCTTCAGCTTGTGCATCCATACACTCTAATTCTAAATCTTCACGCACTAAATCTGTGTAGCCAATAATCGCTTGCAGTGGCGTTCGTAATTCATGGCTGATGTTGGCTAAAAATTCTGATTTATGACGACTTGCTGTTAACGCACTATCACGGGCAACAACTAATTCTTGCGTTCTAATTTCCACTTCAGACTCTAAAGTATCTCGGCTACTTTCAAGCGCTTTATTTTGCTGCTCTAAAATGGTCATCATTTCATTGTAAGCTTTGGCGATATTTCTTACTTCCGTGGCACCACTCACCTTCGCTTTAGTATAAACGCCTGTGCTACTGACCGTTTCCATAATATCGGAAAGGGTCAACAAGGGTTTGGTCATGCGTTCAATGACTACCCTAATAATTAAAATCAGCAGTAAAGCAATGACGCTGGCGATGACGATGTTGTTGATAAAAATAGCTTGTTGAATTTGAAATAAAGAGGATTTGTCGTATTTAACAAATACATAACCTAATATTTCTTGAGTGCCTGTTTCTTCATTTGGGTCGACTAACTCATCATCATAGCGCTCTTCTTTGACAATAACAGGGGCACTAAAAACCCAATCATCATTAGTCTCATGTAAACTGGTTGACGCTTTTTTTAATTGTTCGATAGTATTGTGTATCAGTGATTCACTGATATCCACTGGCAGTACTAAGGCTTCTTCCAAATGGTTATAAACCGCTACGTCAATAACCGACTGAAAGCTTAAAATCCTATCTATAGCTTCCTGAGCGTTTTCTCTACTCCCCGTTAATAAAGCTAATACCACTTGTTCTGAAAAGTTATTGGCGAGCTTTTGTCCTGTATCTATGGCGTTGATACGTAACACTTGGCTTGTTTTCCAAGCGGTTAACACCGAGGTAAATATCGCTAAAAGAAAAACACTGATCCCCAAAATATTTAACAGCTGTTTTTTAAAGCTGGTATGACGTGGAAATGGGTTCGTGCTTTTACGGCTACTACTAATCATTCATATTACTCAGGAAAAGTCAGCTTAAATTCTTGTTGTTGTTCTTCACTGTATTTAAGCCCTAAATGAGCAGCAGTACGTAAATTGACAGCGAGTAATGTCGACTTTAACGTGGCAAATGATTTTTGTTCAGGTTGATGCTCTAATTCTTGCACCATATTAAACAAATGTTCACCGAGCGAGTAATTATCAGGATAAGTTGAAAACAATGCTCCGCGTTTCGCGTGAGATGGTTTACTTGAAAAAACAACGACTTCTTTCGCCCAAGATTTTTCCAAAATAAGCGGAAGCGTAATTTTGTCGTGCGAAGAAACACTGTCTAACGG
>DAINNQ010000508.1:0-1993 GCA_036735825.1 Alteromonadaceae bacterium
TTGAGTATAATTAATTGCTTGTGGCTGAGCCGCTTCACCAATGACTCTGATTTGCTCACTAAAAGGACCGACAAAATCATTAACAGTAACGGTAACAACTGGATCTCTTAAATAGGTCGACAATATTTTCTCTATCGTTCTTGCTAATTCAGTGGGGGTTTTGCCTGATACAGGGATATCTTCAACAAGTGATGTGGTGATCATACCATCAGGTCTTACAATAAATGTGCCTGATACCTCTGGATTTCGCCAAACGAATATATTGACCGTATCCCCTGCGCCAATTAAATATTTGTATGAATTTACATCAACTGTATTTGACTGATGTAAAGTTGCAGGAGGTAATGTTGGAGTGCTACAGCCAGCAAATAAACTAGCGAGACAAATGATCACAAAAGCTTTAATTTTATTCATCGATAGGTATTCCATGGTTTAACCTTTTAAAATTATTGCAAAACAATAATAAGCTAACAGATTCTATTTTATTTTTGTAGCTGATGCACTTAATTTAATCGCTGTAAAAAATTAGAATGATTTGTTAGTATTCTTTACTTTATAAAAAAGGTGTAATATTTCATCATTATGCTCATAAAATAAATATTTTTTAATAGCATCTCCTCTATTGTTGGTATTTTAAGGAAGAAAAATTCTTTATGTCGAGCCCTAAATTTCGTGATTTATCTTATGGCAGTAAGTCACTTGTTATTATTGAATTACTACTATTTTCAGGGGCTTTTTTAGCTTCTTATCACCTGAATAGTTTGATTGAATTTGTTGAACACATAAAAATATCAACCAATATTGTTTTTGTTTATGCATTTGTGTTTGCGCTAGTTGTACAATTATCTTCTTTAGCGCTAGGGCTATATAACTCTAAGTTAAGAGAAAATTATCGTGGCGTAGTACGTCGAATTTTAATGTCAGTTGCGATTGGTTTTTTCATTGTTTCCCTTATCAATCCTTTTTATGCGAAAAATTCATTACCAATAGAACTTTTAGCGACTGCTTCACTCATTAGCTTTATTGCTGTAAGCTTTTTTAGATATTTCACCTTACGTGTTGATTTATTTGGATTAAATAAGAGTAATGTACTTGTGCTCGGCGCTGGGGATAGAGCATCGATTATAGAAAAAAGAATGCGCAGGGGGGTTGATCGCCAAGGTTTTCATATTCAAGGTTTTATTGTCATGGAAGGTGATGCTGAAAATGGCATCGTTAATGAAAATAAAATTGAGTTAGACCAATCGCTTGTAACTTATGCACTAGATAATGATGTTGATGAAATTGTCGTCGCTAGTGATGAGCGTCGTAATAACTTGCCTGTTGATGAATTGTTCGCGTGTAAAATTCGCGGTATTGAAATTACTGAAATTTTGGATTTTATTGAAAGGGAAACCGGGCAAATAGCTGTCAATTTGATTTATCCAAGCTGGGTTATTTATTCCAATGGCTTTGCATCAGCCAATCATTTACGTAATACCCTTGATTGGGTGTTCAATGCGAGTATTGCCTTTTTCTTATTTCTACTCACTTGGCCAGTTATGTTGATCACTGCAATATTGATCAAGCTAGATGAAGGTTGGAAAGCTCCCGTATTTTATCTACAAGAGCGTGTTGGCCTTGATGGGCAAGCCTTTAACATTTATAAATTTAGAAGTATGCGTATTGATGCCGAAAAGCATGGCGCTCAAATGGCATCAGAAAATGATGACAGAACAACCAAAATCGGTAAGTTTATTCGGAAGTATAGAGTGGATGAGCTGCCGCAAATATACAACGTAATGCGTGGTGATATGGGATTTGTTGGTCCGAGACCTGAACGCCCTGAATTTGTACAACAATTAATTAAAAACCTGCCTTATTATAATGAACGTCATAATGTAAAGCCTGGCTTAACTGGTTGGGCTCAGCTTAAATATCCGTACGGTTCTACCGAAGAAGACTCTTTAGAAAAACTAAAGTATGACCTTTATTACATCAAACACCGTAGTTT
>DAINNQ010000509.1:0-1981 GCA_036735825.1 Alteromonadaceae bacterium
GGGCATGATGGATCGATATATTTGTGTGTAATTTTAAAGATTGTTTTTTTCTTTCACTCAATAGTATTTTAATTTGAACATTTGTACAGATCTTTATTGTAAAAATATTGATTCAGTTCTGCATTAACCTGCTCCTTGATAGCTAATTTTTCGAAATTTTCACCATTAGAAGTCAGCTAAATAATAAGGGTATTATTTAGCTGACCGTCTTTGTGTAGTGATTAAATATATGTGTTTGTAAATAATCTGATTTATACACATCTATCAAGAAAATTTAGCCTTAGGTTCTTCAAGAACTAGCCGTTTCTTGAACTATAGAAACCTATTTAAAGTTTTCAACATCGGATGAATTAACCCGCTATGCTAATTTTGCAATTACCCTATATGTGCTTTTCGATATCTCACGTACAATGGCGATAAGTAGCAGTTAACCACTTGTTTTAAGTATGAGTAAATCAAATTACATTACCCGTGAAGGTTGGGATCGTTTAGATAAAGAACTTAAAGTCCTTTGGAAAGACGAAAGACCTCGCGTTACCAGGGCGGTTTCTGAAGCGGCAGCACTAGGTGATCGCAGTGAAAACGCTGAATATATTTATGGTAAAAAACGCTTGCGAGAAATTGATCGTCGCGTCCGTTTTTTAATGAAACGACTAGAAGATTTAACGATTGTTTACCCACAAAAACAGCAAGAAGGTAAGGTTTATTTTGGTGCTTGGGTTACTTTATTAAATGAGCAAGACCAAGAGGTCACTTATCGGCTTGTTGGCCCTGATGAATGGGATGTAAAAAAAGGTGAAATTAGTATCGACTCACCTATGGCTCGGGCATTAATAGGTAAACAAGTTGATGATGAAGTGATTGTTAAAACACCTGAAGGTGAGCGAGAATTAGAGGTAATAAAAATCTGGTATAAATAAAAATTTATACCAGATTGAAAACAGATTGAGTGTGATATTTATTGCTTAACTTGCCGCTAAGTTGTCAAGTAAGTGCATCACTTGATCACTTGCTTGTTCCATATTTGCGATATAGCTAATCGCTTCACTTTGATTGCCAGCTTGGAACGCTTTAAGTGCAGCCACACCATTTTGGTGAACTTCTTTATGAGGTTGATCTAATTGTTTAAATGACATGTTTTGAGCAAACTTCACTGAGCCTTCATTGAGGAACCATTTACCTAAACGGCACATAGTATGATCTTCAAAGTCATTAATGTTTTTATTGCTACTGCCTGCTAGTACAGCGTAAACATCACCTTTCCAGACAATATGGTCGAGTTTCACTGTTTGAATAAATGAGGCTAAGGCGGCATTTTTAATGGTGCTCGACATTGAATTACATTGGCCGATAATGGTTTGATAATCATCATTGAGTTGTTCAACACCGCTCGATAAGTGATGGTTGTTATCTTGAATCGTTGAAACAGAATTTACTGTTTCGGTGGTTGAATTGATAATTTGAGAAACTAAGCCTTGTACTTCAGTAGCTGAAGTATTGGTACTATTTGCTAACGCACGTACTTCATCAGCAACAACACTAAAACCACGACCTGCATCTCCAGCCCTTGCTGCTTCAATCGCGGCATTTAAGGCCAGTAAGTTGGTTTGATCTGAAATACTAGAGATTGTTGATACAAAGCTATTAATGCTATCAGCTCGAGCTGATAAACCTGATATCTGCTCAGACATGCTACCCATTTCACTGGTTAAGGTATTCATGTCTTTTACAATCACGTTTAACGCATTGCTCGACTCATCTAATTTTTCATGAATTTGCCCTGATGACAAACATTCGGCATTAATAACTTCATACGCCATTAAAACAGATTCTCTAATGCCATGTACTTGATTAATACATTCAACGGCACTGTTTAAAATAGCTTTTTCAAAGACATTGTTATTTTCGACTTTATTATTGAGTTGATTTTCAAACTGCATGTTTTGTTCTAGTGCAGCTTGGTGTTCTTGTTTTAAGTCGG
>DAINNQ010000510.1:0-1973 GCA_036735825.1 Alteromonadaceae bacterium
ATACTGCTATTTTTGAAGCGGCAAAAGATTTAGGTGCAAGTGAAAGTAAAGTGTTTAGACATGTGCTAATGCCACTCGCATTACCTGCTATTGCAGCAGCTTGGATATTAAGTTTCACCTTGTCAGTTGATGATGTGATTGTTAGTGCTTTTGTGACAGGGCCTAATTATGAAATTTTGCCGTTGAAAGTTTACTCTATGGTAAAAATTGGCGTATCGCCTGAAGTAAATGCTATTTCGACCTTATTATTTGCTGGGTCGTTAATAATGATGTTGTTATTACAAATGTTGATGAGAAAAGGAAAAAATTAATGAGAAAACTCTTATTTGCTATTGGTTTATTAACTGCGTTGACTGTTAATGCCGAAGAGCGTGTGGTGTTGTATAACTGGTCTGATTATATTCCAGATTCATTGTTAGCTGAATTTACCAAAGAAACTGGTATTAAGGTGGATGTATCTACATACGACAGCAATGAAACCATGTTTGCTAAATTAAAATTGTTAGATGGTAAAGGCTACGATTTAGCTGTGCCTTCAACATTTTTTGTTGAAAAAATGATCCGCGCGGGGTTATTACAAAAAGTCGATTTAGCTAAGTTATCTAACCTTAAAAACTTAGATCCTATGATGCTAAACAAGGCATACGATCCGAATAACCAATATAGTATTCCATATTTATGGGGCACAACGGCTATCGCGGTTAATGCCGAAGAAATTGATCCATCAACTATCCGTCAATGGAAAGATTTATGGGATCCTAAGTATAAAGGGCAAATTTTATTGTTAGATGATGTCCGCGATATATTTTTAATGGCGTTAAAAGTTAAAGGCTTTGAAAACAATACCAAGGCACCAGCAGAAATTGAACAAGCATATTTAGCGCTACGTGATTTAATGCCCAATGTGAGAACATTTTTATCTGACTCGCCAAAAGGGCCGTTAATTCAAGGGGATGTAAATATTGCTGTGATGTGGAATGGTGAGGCGTTTATGGCGGCTCAAGAAATGGACAACGTCGCATATGTTTATCCTGAAGATGGCGTTACACTGTGGGTAGATAGTTTTGTTATTCCTAAGCAAGCGCAAAATGTTGATAATGCTCATAAATTAATTGATTTTATTTTACGCCCTGAATCGGCCGTGACTATATTGTCTGAAATGGGTTTTTCTACACCTAATCAAGCGGCTATCCCATTGTTAGATGAATCGTTAAGAAAGAACACGATGATCTTTCCTAATGCCGATGTTGTTAACAAAGGCAGTTACCACATCGATTTAGAAGACACTAATGTTATCTACGAAAACTATTGGCAAAAGCTAAAAGCAGGTCAATAATCATCATGGCACCACGTTAGTATCAGTGGTGCCTTTTTTTAGCTTCTCATTCAGCGATATTCGATCTAGCACCATGAAAATTTTCAAAGTTTAGATCGGTAAAGAACTCCCGTAGTTTGAACAACAATCGTAAGGGGGTTATAAAGCTATACATAGTTGATTTACTCAGATTGTATGATTACTTTAACGAACTGATATTTTAACATTATTGTACTTTTAGACTGCCAAATAAAGACGTGAATCAATATGAAAAACATAATTTCTGAATACAAAGAATTTGCTTTAAAAGGTAATGTTTTAGACATGGCTATAGGTATCGTTATTGGTGGAGCATTTGCCACAATTGCTAGTAGCTTAGTTGCAAATATATTTGCACCTATCATTGGTCTATTTACGAGTGGCGCTGATATGGCTGATTTATTTATAGTTTTAAAACAAGGTACAATTGGCGCTCCGTATACAACACTGGAACAGGCAAATAAAGATGGTGCTGTAACATTAAGTTATGGATTATTTTTTAACAGTTTGTTTAGTTTTCTTATTGTATCTTGGTTTGCTTTTTTAATAGTAAAAAGTGTTAATAGAATCAAAAAGCAAGAACTAATAATTGAACATAAAAAAACCAAAGTGTGCCCCC
>DAINNQ010000511.1:0-1970 GCA_036735825.1 Alteromonadaceae bacterium
GCTGAGCAAAGCATTCGTCCTTTTCTTAAAGAATTAGAGCATGAATTTGCCAGCAACTTAGGTGTACTTAAGTATTTATCAAAAGTGAAAACACATATTGTAGATGCTGTGCTAGAAATTTTGGTTGATGAGGGTGAAAATCCGCAAAGCGATAAAGATGCGCGTAAACTAATGGAAGAGCGCTTTTTACCTAATTTGTTAGTTGCCAGAGAGCCCAAAGAAGGGGCGCCGGTGGTTTATGAACAAAACCCAACGTTTCAAAACTTATTTGGTCATGTTGATTTTGCCAGCTTTCAAGGAAGTACCTACACCAGTTATCGTTTGATCCGCCCCGGCGCTTTACATAAAGCTAATGGCGGTTATTTATTGCTTGAAGCAGAAAAACTATTAAATCAACCTTTAGTGTGGTCTCGTTTAAAACTGGCGTTAAAAACTGAACAAATCACGCTAGAAAACCCTTATTCAGAATATTCACAGCCAGGTGCTTTTAGTTTGCAACCTGAAAAAATCCCATTAAAAGTGAAGGTGGTATTGTTAGGTGATCCTGAAATTTATTATATGTTGCAAGACTATGATCAAGAGTTTACCGAATTATTTAGAGTGCTAGCTGACTTTGATCGTCATTTAGATAAGAATGATGACAATTTAATTGAATACGCACAATTGATCAGACAACGCGCAATCAAGAATCAATATCCTGAAGTGACTAACGATGCGATTTTAGAGCTAGTCCGTTACGCATTACGCCGCGCTGAGCATCAACATAAAATATCTGCCAATATTGTCCAAGTAAATGATTTATTGGATGAAGCAGTCTATTTTTGGAAAAAACAAAGTGAGCAAAAAACACTAAATGCTAGTTTTGTTTTACAAGCATTGGCCGCACAAAAAAGACGAACAGGGCGGATCAGCGAAGCGTGGTTAACTGAAATAAAAGAAGAGCAAGTGTTGATCAGCACTCAAGGCAAACAAATCGGTAAAGTAAACGGTTTAACTGTGCTTGAAATTGGCGATAGTGTATTTGGAACGCCTGCTCGCATCACAGCAACAGTTTATGCTGGTAGTCATGGGATCACGGATATTGAGCGTGAAGTTGATTTAGGTAAGTCAATTCACTCAAAAGGGGTGCTATTACTTTCGGGTTATATTGGTCATAAATATGGACAAGGATTCCCTGTTGCTATTTCTGCGAATATCGCTATTGAACAATCTTACGGCCATATCGACGGAGATAGCGCCTCAATGGCCGAACTTTGTGCGCTTATTTCTGCTATTTCACAATTGCCGATAGATCAAAGTATCGCCATTACAGGCTCGATGAATCAGCATGGTGAAGTGCAGTCGATTGGTGGGGTTAATGAGAAAATCGAAGGTTTTTATCGTTTATGCCAAGACAAAGGGTTAACTGGACAACAAGGGGTGATCATTCCTAAAACTAATGTGGTAAATTTGATCCTTTCGCCTGATGTTATTGCTGCTGTTGAAGCGAATATGTTTCATATTTACGCGGTTGATAATGTTGATCAATCATTAGAAATTTTAATGGGGCAATCGGCAGGGGCGATAAATAGTGTGGGACGTTATCCTCGAAAATCTATTCATGCCATTGTACTGAACAAATTAGCTGCATTGTCTGAATTACTTGAAGGCGAGCAAGAGTAGTTTAGTTATTCTTTCGCGTATATTGATACAACAGTATGAATATACGCGGTCTGTTAGCTGAACAACATTGACTTTCAAATGTTCAACAAATTTTAGTGACACAAATTCTTATTATTCACCAATAACCAATAACCAATACAAATAATCAATTGTCACCTGCCTTGGATATTAAAAACTTTATTTGCTTATAAATTGAGCAAATAAAGTTTTCTTTTCTATACTGTTGTTAGGATATTGTTAGCAAGATGAATCAGTATTATTCTTCGTTTTTTACTGACGTTGATTGAAGCTGTTTAATGAGGGGAAAG
>DAINNQ010000512.1:0-1965 GCA_036735825.1 Alteromonadaceae bacterium
GGTGCTAGATATCTTTGGTGGCGGTGGATATTACAGTGAAATTTTATCTGCCAAAGTAGGGGATTCGGGTCAAGTATATTTACATAACAACCAAGCCTATATGCCTTGGATTGAAAAAGAATTAGTTGCACGCCTTAAGGATAATCGACTTGAAAACGTTGTTCGTTATGACAGGGAAGCCGACGATCTAGGCCTACAAAAAAGCCAATTTGATGCAGTGTTTTACGTTTTAGGCTATCACGATTTATATCATAAAGCGGATGGATGGGATGTTGATAAAACGTCTTTTTTAAATCAAGTATTACCGGCAATTAAATTAAAAGGCAAGTTGGTTATTATTGACCATTCTGCGGTCGATGGTAGTAAAACACAGCACTCGCAAGAGCTTCATCGAATTGATAAGCAATATGTTATTGATGAAGTTTCAAATTTTGGCTTTAAATTAGTATCAAACAGCCAATTATTGGCAAACCAAGAAGACACACGAATGATTTCGCCATTTAAGCCTGAGATGCGCCGTAAAACAGATCGATTTATTTTGATTTTTGAAAAACAATAAATCGACTACAGAGTCAGAAGCTTTTATTTTATGTGCTTGGATGTTCTTGCCACCAAATTAAAGCTTCTTGCGTATGCTGCTGAATAAAATCATGTTTATGTGCCATATATTTTTCCATATCTCCATTACAGGCTAACACCGCTTGTTGTTTTAGAGTTTGATAGGCATTTTTAATTGCTGGAAACTGACGTAAATAATCTCTAAAAGCGAGATGTTTGCTCACATTAACATCATTTATCGCAAAAGCATGAAGATGATGACTACGTTGATCTCCTCCTTTTTGAAAATAACGTCGATTCGCAATGCCGTTTTCTCCTTTTATTTCATAGTTCATTTGAGAAAATAGGTGATCAGCTTCATCTAATTCCTGTAAAGAATGCACCTCTAATAGAATATCAATGATAGGTTTAGCAGCTAATTCAGGCACAGACGTACTGCCAATATGGTGAATATTAACAATATTGCTATTCGGCAAATGTGCTAACAACAGCTGTTTTTCTTTAGCGAACATTGTCTGCCAACTAGGCTGATATGCAACCACTTCAAGCTTTCTACTACTCATATGTTTTCCTTTAGAGGGGGTTCTCTTTTTTAGATTGCTAATTTTTATTTCTTGTCGATAAATTTTTTGAATCACCATTTAACGGTCAAATTTTACCATTTAACGCAAGCAAGGTTGTGTCAATTTATGTCGATCCATTACAAATATTTTCGACTACGCAGTTTGTCGTATTTTGACCTCCGTTGGGCGTATGTGAGCTTTCTATAATAAGGTGGTCGGTTAATGATTAATGCATAAAAAATGATGGCTTAACTGAATCTTAGGTTCGATAAGTTCTGGGTAATTTGAATTGTGCTTTAGGCGCAGTTCAATTTTGGAGACATTATGAAATTAACGTCTAATGCATTAAAAAGTCCTGCTGCGGTAGCGGTAGGCGTCGCATTAATACTGCTTGTTGGCATATTAAGTTTAGTTAAATTACCCGTACAACTTTTTCCTGATATTGAACGACCAAGGATAGCCATACAAACATTTTGGCGTGCAGCGTCTCCATTGGAAGTGGAATCAGAACTTATCGAACCACAAGAACAAGTGCTAAGAGGGATCCCCGGTTTAACGGCGATGAATGCCTTTGCCAATCAAGGAAGCTCCTATATTAATTTAGAATTTAGTGTTGGTACCAACATGGACCAAACACTGATTGAAGTCATTTCTCGCATGACACGCGTGCCAACTTTACCTAGAGATGCACGGCCGCCAAGAATTATGTTGGGCGGTTTTGGCGGTTCTAATCCAGCGTTAACCTTTTTCTTTTTACAAGCTCTTCCTGGTAATGCAAACCCTATTGATGATTACATTGATTTTACCAATGACACCATTCGGCCTCGCATTGAAGCATTAGAAG
>DAINNQ010000513.1:0-1963 GCA_036735825.1 Alteromonadaceae bacterium
TCATCTGCTTTATGACTTTTGCCAAGTACAATCAAACTGTTGAAATATTCTTTAGATTCAAAGTTATAGTTGATGATACCTGTGATTATAGTGGCATTATTTAATGTGGCGGATTGATCGGCAATTTCAAGAAATTCCTGAGTAGTGCTCATGGTTTCTATTGCTGGAATGGCTGATTCAGGCCAAATAATCAATTTTGCGTCATAGTTTGTGCGAGTTAAATCAAGATAGGTCAGCATGGTTGGCCATTGCTGTTCAGGTTGCCATTTAATCGATTGAGCAATGTTGCCTTGAACGAGCGCGGTTTTGATGGTTTTATCGGTAACAGTTAACCAAGAGCTTTGCTGAGCGTAAACACTAAAACCGCTGATAATGATTAATGAGAAAAGCGCGTATTTGCGTTGTGTTTTAACAAACAACTTGGCGCAAGACACACTCACCATTAATAAACAAAAAGTAATACCTACTTCGCCAATTATCGGTGCTAAAGGGGCTAACGGACCATCAATCTGACTATAACCTAAAGACAACCAAGGAAAGCCAGTTAATAAGGTGCCTCGTAAATATTCGGTAAGTAACCAAAAGCTAGGGAAGAGCCATAAGGATATGTTTGCTTTTTCATTGCCTTGCTTTTTATACGTTAACTTTGTATGCGTTAACTTTATAAGCGTGAACCTTGAAAATTTTACCGTTAAGTAACCACAAAGTGCAGGAAATAACGCTAAATACAGGCAAAGCAAGATCATTAGCAATAATGTTACGAACAGTGGCAAACCACCAAATTCAGCAATACTGACATGAACCCAACTAATGCCACTGGCAAACCAACCAAAAGCAAAGATAAAACTATGTTTACTCAACACTTTTTTTGCCGAACTGCAGCAAGATTTGAGCAGCTTTTCTAGGTGATAAAACCACAGTGATAAGGCAATGAAAGGCAGCCACCAAAGCGAGAATGGCGCATAAGCGAACACAAGCATTAGCCCAGCAATAAAGCTGAGCCAATTTGATTTATCCGTTAGGTTTCGATGTGCGCGAGAGTGTAGTTTGTTGAACATATTTACACTGATAAGCAAACGTCTTTAATCAACAGATTTTCCATTAAGTTGATAGTTTTTAGGCAGGGTGACTTGTAGCACTTGAATGCGTCTGTTATCAGCAGAAGTCACTTTAAACTCGATATCGTTGATGGTAACTTCTTCACCTTTTTTAGGCATGTGACCAAAACCATTGAGAATTGCGCCACCTATAGTGTCATTTGCATCTTCATCAAAAAAACAATTGAAATAGGCGTTGAATTCGTCCAACTCAGTGAGGGCTTTAACTTGATAAACTCCACCTGCAAGATGCTTAATGTCTTTTTCTATTTCATCGTCAGTTTCATCTTCGATTTCACCAACAATTTGTTCAAGAATATCTTCTATGGTGACCACACCTGAAACGCCACCATATTCATCAACTACTATAGCCATATGGTATCGCTGTGAGCGAAATTCTTTTAATAGTGGTTCAACCTTTTTACTTTCAGGCACAATGATCGCTGGTCGAATCACATCAGTGAGGGTAAAAGGCTCATCTTTTTGGTTAAAGCCAAACGCTAATAAATCTTTGGCTAGCAAGATGCCTTCAATATGATCAATATCTTCGTTTACAACAGGAAAACGCGAATGGCCTGACTCAATAATTGTCGTTAAGAATTCGGTAATGGGGGCGTTTATATCTAAAGTGACCATTTGTGAACGAGGGATCATGATGTCTCTCACTCGCATTTCGGCTACTTCTAACACGCCTTCGATCATTAGTTTTGTTTCTGGATTAATGAGTTCTCGGTCTTCTGCATCATTTAATACATCAACCAATTCGTCTTTATTTTTCGGCTCTCCTGTAAAAAATTGAACAATACTATTCAATAACTTGTTTGAAGAACCGTTACTAGAGTGGGGGTTGTCGTCGCTCATAGAGC
>DAINNQ010000514.1:0-1933 GCA_036735825.1 Alteromonadaceae bacterium
GCTTAAGATGAGGTTAAAGTTATCAGAAAAGAAAATAGAAAAGCTGATCAACGCGGGTGTAAAGCAATCAATTACCATTGCATCGAACACTCTGTTAGATATTCACGATAGCGGTATCGCTACTTTCAGCTTTCGAGGACAAATTGATGGAGAACGAAAACGCTTCAAAATAGGCACGTATGGTGAGAATGGTGCTCACTTTATGACTATCGATGATGCGATAAAAAAAGCGACTGATATGAAGCGACTCGTTTCTGAAGGGGTTAACCCATTATGGGCACAATACGGAAGAGCTATTGTGACGTTAGACGATTTATTTCAAAGTTTTTTTGAAGCGTCATCAGGCAGTTATAAAACTGAAAAGCGAATGTATGAAATACACATCCAACCTCGAATAGGTAACGCTAAAGTAAAAACGTTAACGACTAAACATTTACAACAAACATTAAAAGAGATCGTTGAACAAGGGTTCTTAAGCATTGCTCAACGCACCCTATACCTATTTCGCAGTGTGTTTAGTGATGCTTTTGAAAATAGCATCATTAATAAGAATGTTGCTCGAACATTAGATCTCAGAAAGCATGCCGGAGGTGGTAGCAAAGGAAGTGGTGTCGCGCTGGCTGAGATGCATCTAAAATCATTTTTAAGTGTTGCCCAGCAGCACCCACTTATTTTTCCTGAGCCAACAATGATCGCTATCTCACTTTTACTGATTTTGGGTCTTCGTAAGATGGAATTGCTGTCTGCTCAGTGGAGCGACTTAGACTGGGAGCAAAAAGAGCTTCATATCTGGGCTGATCGTAGTAAGAACAAATTGGCTATTGCTGTCCCCATTCCAGATAGCGTTATTCCATTATTTAAACAACTTGAAGTGTTAGCCGATGGCTCTAGTTACCTTTTTCCATCAAGAAGACGAAGTAGTACACCTCACATACATGATTCAACAATCAACTCAGCATTAAATAATTTATTTGGTAAAAATAAACGTAACAAAGCTTACCAAGAAAACATCCTAGGAAGCTTGGGAATACCTCATTTTAATGCTCACGATTTAAGAAGAACATTCAGAAGTTTATTACCGAAATACGATGTTGACGAAGCTGTAGCAGAAGCGTGTTTAAATCATAAACCGCGCGGCATTGTTGCTGTTTACAATCGCTATAAATACTTAGAACAGCGAAGAGTTGCTCATGAAAAAATGGCTAACGTCATTTTACCAATGTCTGGTTTTAAATATCAAAGTGACAAAGTATTTAACACGGCTCGAACGAACAAAACCTCATCTCCAAGTCTCACTGTGACTTGGGGAAGTATGAATTTTAATAACGTTGCCTAAAGAGGTCAAAAATGAAAAGTAGTTTTTATTCATTGCAAGAAGTGATGAGCATTTTAGAAGTATCAGAATCAACTGTTCTCAGGTGGCGAAATGAAAAATTAATGCCACAACCCACCAAAATTGGCCGAAAGGTGCTGGGTTGGAATGCTGAGAAATTTGATACATGGCTACAAACTCTATAAATGGCGGTTAGTCGGGGGACTAACTATATAATTAGCAGATTAATGTTTAGGAGAAAATAGAGCAGATATAACTAAGGGTGATTCGGGGGATAGCTCTTAAGAGATAGATAGTGCAGCACAAGCATTTGTGCTGGGAAATTAATTATTTTGAGACAGGTATAAATTATGAAAACCCCAATAAATTCGATTGAAATGCTTCCACCCGTAATAACGTTTTTAAGCTCACACTATGAGATAGGCTTTAGCTTTCCACTAGCGATCGGCATCTTTGTAAATGGAGAGTCACACTCTTTTCTTATCAAGCCACGTGAGTATTGGAAACAAGCCGTTTTTGATAAACAATTTACGAATGGGGTACCCAGGGAGTATTTTGAATACTATGGTTTAGAACCACAGTTGATCAAAGAAATAGTAA
>DAINNQ010000515.1:0-1913 GCA_036735825.1 Alteromonadaceae bacterium
GAATTACGGATATTTACCCTTAAATAGATAGTCTGTCATTGCTCAATGCTATAGGGACCATTTTGACAAAATCATTTCAACAATATATTGATGCTTTTAGTGACGATATTCATAATTCTGCTTTAGTTGGGATCGGTCGAGGAATTGAGCGAGAAGGATTACGAGTTTTATCGCAAGGAAAAATTTCACAGCATGAGCATTATCATCAGTTAGGCTCTGCGTTAACTCATCCAAACATCACTACAGATTATGCCGAGAGCTTATTAGAATTTATTACGCCAGTAAGTTATTCGGCAGAAGAATCTATTGATCAATTAAGAGACATCCAAAAGTTTGCCTTATCACAAATCAATGGTGAAATGATTTGGCCAATGAGCATGCCTTGTTTTATCAATGATGAAGATGACGTGACATTAGCGCAATATGGCAAATCGAATATTGGCACAATGAAAACTGTCTATCGTCAAGGGTTAAAAAACCGATACGGTAGCATGATGCAAGTGATTTCAGGCATTCATTTTAATTTTTCATTTTCAGACAATTTTTGGCAGTCGTTAAAACAAATTGATGAAAATACGGATGAGTTGCAAGATTTTATTTCAGCAAAATATTTCGCATTATTAAGAAACTATAAAAGATACTGTTGGTTGATCCCTTATCTCTATGGCAGTTCACCAGCCATTTGTAGCTCGTTCTTGCAAGACAAAAAAACGACTTTACCGTTTAAAAAATCTAAAAGTGGTTATTTATACCTAGAGCATGCAACGTCATTGCGTATGAGCGATTTAGGCTATACCAACAGCGAACAGTCGTCATTGCATATATGCTATAACGATGTTAATGGTTATATTGCTGGAGTTAGAGAAGCGATAAATTTAGCATCAACTAAATTTGAGAAGATAGGCGTTAAAGTTGATGGAAAGTACCAACAATTAAACAGCAATGTTTTACAAATTGAAAATGAATTATATGCTCCCATTCGCCCTAAACAGGTTGCTAAATCAGGAGAAAAACCTTCTGAAGCATTGCAAAGCAGAGGGGTTGAATATATTGAAGTACGCGCATTAGATGTGAATCCATTTGCAGATACTGGTATTGATCTTCAACAAATGTATTTTCTTGATATCTTTTTAACTTACTGTGCCTTAGCTCAAAGCCCATTATTGGATTGCGATATCCAGAATATTTACGAAAAAAACATGAGCGATATAGTCGTAGATGGTAGAAATCCACAGTTAATGTTAAATGACGATGGACAAGAAAAATCGGTTAAGCAATGGGGTGAGGAACTATTCTCAGGTATGGAGCAAGTCGCTAAACTGCTAGATAAAGCTTATCAAACAGATAAATACGCTAAAGCATTAACAATTGAGCATTTGAAATTAACCGATCCGAGCTTAACACCCTCGGCAAAAATATTACATTTAGTGGTTGAACAAGATAAAAGTTTAACAGAGTTCTCTTTAGCGCAAGCTCAACAATTTCGTGATGCTGCTTTAGCCAACGAGTATCAGCATTATAATGAGCAGTATTTTATTGATCAGGCTGAATTATCTCATCAAAAACAACGAGAGATAGAAGCCTCTGATGACATTAATTTTGATCAGTTTTTAGAAAATTATTTTAGCTAAAACCGCAAGGGTTTAGCATCAGTTTTTTTTAGTCATTAAGAGGAAAAAAGAGACAAAAAAAAGCGCGTTAGGGCAACGCGCTATAACAAATAAGAAAGCAGTCCAGGGAGGTTTTGCTCTCAACTATTATGACTCTAGCTATTTCGAATAGTTCATTTTTTATTCAAAAAATCTCAAAATATCGCTAATTCACTGCGCTTTATTCATAAATTATTGATAAATAGTCATATTTATTTTTGATAAATTTATCATGAGCAAAAAAAACGCTTACTTGTAAAAGTA
>DAINNQ010000516.1:0-1905 GCA_036735825.1 Alteromonadaceae bacterium
TTTCATGACACGCGGGTACAAATTACTGGGCAATGGACTCAGCCTCTATTTAATGATTATTTATGGAGTATTGGTGGGAATCTCTCGAAAGAATATGATTATTTGTCAGTGTCTGTAAATAGCAATTTATCGCGAGATTTTAATCAAAAAAATACCACACTCTCCGCGGGCTTTGCTTTCGCGTTTGATCAAATAGAGCCTGAAGGTGGCATTCCTAAAGCTCTTGAAAAAATGACCGTTGATGAGTTTGGCACACCAACTTTTGATAATTTATTTGATCTGTCGAGAGTTGATGCAAGCGATGATAAAACTACTGCCGACGTATTATTTGGTTTAACACAGGTGATTAGTCGAAGAATGATTATGCAATTCAATTATAGTTATTCTAACGTTGATGGTTACTTAACTGACCCTTTTAAAATTGTCAGTGTTGTTGACTCTCAAGGAGTCACACAAAACGCTATTTATGAAAACAGACCTGATAGCCGAACTAAACATGCTTTTTTTGCTCAAGCAAAATACCATTTTGGTGGCTCAGTGCTCGACAGTTCATATCGGTTTATGACTGATGATTGGAAAATTGACTCACATACGTTTGATGTAAAATATCATTATCAATTGAATGACGGTCATTATATTGAGCCCCATGTACGTTTCTATACACAAAGTGCAGCTGAATTTTATCGACCATTTGTTGATGAACAAAACATCCCTACTCAATTTGTTAGTGCAGATTATCGAATTGGAGAAATGGATGCGTTAACCGTTGGCATTAAGTACGGGATGCCGATGAATAGTGGTGATAGTTTGTCTTTCCGATTAGAGTATTACAAACAGTCACCTAAAAGTAATGGGACAAACGCGATAGGTGTGCTTAACGATGTTGATTTATATCCAGAAATTAATGCAATTATTGCACAAGTAACTTATTCGTTTTAACTATTTTGATACTGCTCGGCGGTTGCTCAGCAATAACATTGAGGCGTTAGTGGAAAGAAAAATACATTGCGCGAAAAGGGAAGAGGGCTACGCTGTAACATTTGATGCTATGGCGAGTCCTTGTGAACTGTTAATTGATACCGAAGATAAGCCATTAGCCTTGTTGATTGGTGAACATGTCGCTATTGAAGCTTGGCGAATTGAAGATAAATATTCTCGCTATAATGAAAAAAGCGTTTGCGGACAGCTTAATGCGCGTGCAGGTCAAATATGTGATATTGATGAAGAAACTTTTCTACTTCTGCAATTTGCCGACCAATGCTTTCAAATGAGTCAGGGGTTATTTGATATCACCTCTGGCGTATTAAGAAAAGTGTGGCATTTTGATGGCAGCGAAAACATTCCATCAGTTCAAGAAGTAGAGAATGTATTACCTTTTGTCGGTTGGCAAAAAATCACCTTTGATCAGCATTCATTTCATATGCAAAGTAAGATGGAAATTGATTTTGGCGGGATAGGCAAAGAATATGCTGTTGATAAAGCCTTATTGATAGCCCAACAACTTTTAGCTGATAATCAACTAGATCATTGTCCATTTTTAATAAATTTTGGTGGTGATTTAGCGGTAAATGGCCCAAGAGCTAATAATATGGCATGGTCTGTTGGCGTTGAACATCCAAGCTTGCTCAATAATAAATCGATGATCGTGAAAATTTCTCATGGCGCAATCGCTACCAGTGGTGATGCTAATCGTTATTTATTACGTAAAGGTAAACGTTATAGCCATATTCTTAATGTAAATACAGGATGGCCAGTTGAAAATCCGCCTAGTTCAGTCACTGTTGCTGCACCAAAGTGCATACAAGCAGGACTTTTATCAACGTTGGCATTATTGCAAGGTAAAGAAGCTCGTGAGTTTTTAATCTCTCAAGACATTAACCACTGGGTAATTGATTAGCTAGATTG
>DAINNQ010000517.1:0-1893 GCA_036735825.1 Alteromonadaceae bacterium
AAATTCTTCATGCCTGTTCCTTGTTTGTCCGTGTTTTCTTGGTCGAAAGATCGGAGCTTGGAACAGGCATTTAGTTCATTTTCTTAAACAAGATTCGGGTTAACTATCTTTAATTAAGCCAGTAAAAACACGCCTTAGTGTTTTACTGGCTTTTGCTCTTTAATTTGGCTCCATGCCAAAGCCGAAATGGTTAATGCTACGGCACTGACTTGAAAAACTAAGTTTTTATCTGCCACTTTATTGATAAATAAGCCGACACCTAAACTTACCAATAACTGCGGTAAAACCACTGACAAATTAAACAAGCCCATATATAATCCCATCCGTGATTGCTCTACTTTTTCTGACATGATTGCAAAAGGTAAGCTAATAATTGACGACCAACCTATGCCTAACATCGCCATCAAAATAAATAGCATGATTTGAGATTGTCCAAAAATAATGATCAAAAAGTAACCGAGCGCCATGGTAGATAAACAAAGCGTGTGCACTTTCACTCGTCCGATTTTTTTCGCTAGCGGTTCTAAAATCAACGCTGGTAAAAACGCGGCAACCGCACTTAATATTAAAAACGCCATGGCGATAACTTTTCCAAGTTGATCATTATCAAGCAGTGGCATTTTGTCTTGTAAATAAGCGAACATGAAAACAAACATGGTTTGCACGCCTATCCAGCTAAACGAATGTGCTGCCAAGATTTTTTTAAAGGCAATGGTATTTGATTGCTGAGTTGATGATTTTTCTGCTGCTCTTTCTGGCTCTCTTTCTATCAGCTCTTCTTTTACATCAACTGCTACATTTACATCTACCGCTAAAGCGTTATCTTTGTCTTTTGCCAGCAATGCCTGACCGACAAAATAAAATGTGATCACAGCGCCAATAATTTCTGCCCAATAATGATCGGTATGGATACCAAGAAGTTGAATCGTAATGGCATACACGTCATAAATGATGAATCCCCACAACGGCTTGATATTTTTTAAAACCCCAAGAAACGACATTTTCGGACTAGCTTGAGTGTTTTCACTGGCAGTTAATGTGCGTGGTTCGGTAATAAAAAAGGGAGGTATGATAGATAATAACAACACTAAAACCGCGCCGAAGTATATCAGTGCAAAGTTCCCCCAAATCGCGCCAATCGCGTAGGCAAGCACGCCAAATGAGCCTGACACGGTTTGCATCCAAGTATAGCCTTTTGTGCGTGGCTCACCTTCTGGCGTCACATCGGCAATAATGGATCGAGTTGGATTAAAGCTGACATTAATGGATAAATCTAACGTTAAGGCAATAGCGATGGCGACGCCTAAAATTCCTTCTATTCCCATTGCCGATGAGACAATATCAATGTTAGGAAGCGCCAATAACATCAACCCTGCTAATACACCGCCGATGAAAATAAATGGACGCCTTCTGCCCTGCCAAAACCACACATTGTCACTAATTATGCCAACCAATACTTGCCCTAGAATGCCAGCAATGGGACCTGCCGCCCACACTAAGCCGACTTGATGAATGTCTAGTCCATACTGAGTGGTTAAAATCCAACTGAGCGCCGATATTTGAACAGATAACGCAAATCCCATGGCTGTTGCCGGTAAACTTAACAACATATAAAACGGCTTGCTTAAATTTTTTTGCATGGTTCTCATGACCATTTCCTACTGCTGATGCTTATTTAATAAATCTCTGGTCTACAAGGTACGATGCGTCATTCGTTCATACAATCAACTGCATACGTATTCACTGATAATAAAAATTTCCATAAAAGCTGCGGTTAAAAACTTCGGGGAAAAAACATCAGCAAACAGCTGGTAAAACGTAAATTTATTTCGAACGAAGATGGGTTGATCGTGCGGCAAAGTCACTATAGGATATTAATCAGCTAATATAAGA
>DAINNQ010000518.1:0-1892 GCA_036735825.1 Alteromonadaceae bacterium
GCTGGAGCAGTTGTGTATAGCGTGGCTTTTAGCGATAATAGCCACATATTATCTGAATCTTCATCAGGATTTGCCGAATTATGGCCGATAGACCTTTGATCACCATAGAACACCTTGAAAAAAGCATTGAATCGTTAGAAACACGTAATGCTTTTCAAGATGACATTATTGAACAATTGAATAAAGAATTATCTATTCATCAAGAAGAAATTTTTGAATTAAAACAACAATTAAAACTTATTGCCAATCGCATAAAAGACGCTCAATCAACGAGTGCTGGCAAAGAAGAAATTGAACCCCCACCGCCGCATTATTAACCCATTTTGATCTTCGTTAGGGTAAAAACGATTGCACTTAAAAGCACAATATTTTCAATGTGTGCTTTTATTTAACCTATTATTAATAGCCTTTTCTCAATAACACAAAAAATGTGATCAGGGTTTAAACACACCTATCACTTGCTCTAATGGCCGAACATCTTTGGCAACATGTTCTTGCGGCTGCGACATTTGATGATAACAACTCACGCAAGTGACAGTTTCTACGTCGTTTTCTTTGGTTAACGCCATAGTATCTGTTTCATTGCATTTAGGACAAACAGCCCCAGCGATAAATCTTTTTTTCACAAAAATCTCAAATATGTCAGTTAAATCGTGTAATTCTCGACATTTTACCTTGAATAACCTACTAAGGAAAAGCGACAATAGCGCCGCATATGACTTAATAGGATAAACCATGATCACCGCAGTAGATTTAAGCTTAGATCGAGGCATTAAAAATTTAATAAAATCATCAAGCTTTACCATTCATCCCAACCATAAAGTGGGTTTAGTGGGTGCCAATGGTTGTGGAAAATCATCACTTTTTGCCGCAATTTTAGGACAACTGCAACCCGATAGCGGTGAAATCTCTATGCCTTCAACGTGGAAAATAGCCACGGTCAAACAAGAAACACCCGCATTAGAGATGTCAGCTTTAGATTATGTTATCGACGGCGATCGAGAATTTCGAGATTTAGAGCGTCAACTTGAGCAAGCGCGCGCAGAAAATAACGGTAATTTAGAAGCAACAATCATTAATCAAATAGATACTATTCATGGTTACAGTTTACCGGCAAGGGCGGGTGAATTGCTCCATGGTTTAGGTTTTTTACAAGACCAATTAGCCAATCCTGTCAAAGATTTTTCTGGTGGTTGGCGCATGCGCTTAAACTTAGCACAAGCACTGATCAGCCGCGCTGATTTGCTGTTACTAGATGAACCAACTAACCATTTAGATTTAGACGCGGTTATTTGGTTACAAAGATGGTTAAAACGTTTTACTGGCACATTAGTATTGATTTCCCATGATCGAGATTTTCTTGATGATGTTATCGGTCAAATCATCCATATCGAACACCAAAAAGCTAAATTATATTCAGGCAATTACACGGCTTTTGAACGCCAGCGTGCTGAGCAGCTTGCACAACAAGATGCTCAATACCAAAAGCAACAAAAAGAAGTGGCCCACTTAACTGCGTTTGTTGATCGTTTTAGAGCCAAAGCCAGTAAAGCCAAACAAGCGCAAAGTCGATTAAAACGTTTACAAAAGTTACCTGACTTAGCACCCGCGCATGTGGATTCTCAATTTACCTTTAGTTTTGAAAAGCCTGATCACATGCCTTATCCATTGCTTTCTTTAGAGCAATCAGATTGTGGTTACGACAATACGGTCATCCTAGAAAACACTACGCTTTCATTAGTGCCAGGCAGTCGAATCGGTTTACTAGGGCGCAACGGCGCGGGTAAATCAACGTTGATCAAATCACTTGCTGGCGACATTAACATTCTTCAAGGAATTCGCTATTGTGCGCAAGAATTGCGCATCGGATATTTTTCTCAACATCAGCTTGA
>DAINNQ010000519.1:0-1890 GCA_036735825.1 Alteromonadaceae bacterium
TTAATTGTGGGAATAGATATAGGCTCCCATTCTGCAAAGGCTGTTTTAATCAGTCAGGGTAATGATGGTTATTCTTTGGAAGCATTAGCAACAGAGTTAATGCCTAGAGGAGCAATTGTCGACCGAGAAATTCAAGACATTGAAGCGGTAGGCAATGTTATTGCTAAGCTGCGAGCAAAAATAACGTCTTCAGCTACACAAGCTGCAGCTGCGGTTTCTGGTCAAACAGTGATCACCAAAGTGATATATATGGATGTTGCTCTTAATGAGCAAGAATTAGCTAGTCAAATTGAAATCGAAGCAGACAGTTTAATTCCATATCCACTTGATGAAGTGAGCTTAGACTTTGAACCGTTAGAAGTAAACGAGTCAGACCCAACAAAAATCAATGTATTATTAAGTGCGGCTCGAACAGAATCAGTAGAAGCAAGAGTATCTGCTCTTGAAGCAGGAGGATTCGATACTAAAGTTATTGATGTTGAATCATATGCTGTTAGCCGCTCTTTTGAGCTGATTTTACCTTTATTACCTGATGATGCTGCTAATAAAACAGTGGCTATAGTTGATATAGGTGCTTTGATGACCTTGTTTTCAGTCACGCATGCGGGTGAACATATTTATAGTCGTGACCAACTGTTCGGTGGTGAACAATATACTCGCTCAATAGTATCGTATTACAACAAATCCTTTGAAGAAGCAGAAATCGCTAAAACCAGCAACGACTTGCCTCCTAATTATACCTTTGAAGTACTAGCTCCTTTTCATACCATATTAGTGCAACAAATTAGACGTGCCATTCAAATGTTTTTAACTTCTAGTGGTAAAGATAAAATTGATTATTTAGTGATTTCTGGTGGCTGTGCGCAAGTTGAAGGGATCCATGGCTTGTTAAATGAAGAACTTGGAATTCATACGGTTATCGCCAATCCTTTTTCGCATATGCAAATATCGTCAGGAATTGATGAACAAGAAGTAAATAAAACGGCCTCACAGTATATGGTTGCCGCAGGATTAGCGTTAAGGAGTTTTTCTTCATGGCACATATAAATTTACTTCCTTGGCGAGAAGAAGCTGAAAAAGCTAAACAACGAGAATATTTTACGGTATTAACTGCAATTGCTTTAGGCGCATTTGCTATCGTGTTTATTGTTGGGCAGTTTTATCAAATGCGCATTGATGGGCAAATTAGTCGTAATCAATACCTTAAAAATGAAATTCAAATACTCGACACTAGAATTAGTCAAATCAAATCATTGAATGAAAAGAAAAGCGAACTGCAAAAACGCACGAGTGTTGTTGAACAGTTACAGCGTAGCCGAAATGTTGGCACACAAGTACTTGATGAAATAGCTAAAGTTGTTCCTTCTGGTGTTTACTTAACTAAAATGGAAAAACAAGGTAGTAGCTTACAATTGTTTGGTAAAAGTGAGTCGAATAATCATTTGGCAAATATGATCCGTAAAATTGAAAGTTCAGACTTATTTGATGATGCGGTGCTGGAATCCATCACCTCAAATGACGCTCAAAGTAAATTACTAAGTGATTTTAAAATGCGTGTGCGGATTAAAGGTTTAATTGATATTGAAAGTACTCAGGGGGCAGGCGAGTGAATATAGATTTTTCACAATTCGACAACCTAGAACTCGATAATATTGGTAATTGGCCACCATTAGCCAAAGGAGTGTTCTCGGTATTTCTTGCCATTGTGGTGATTGGGTTAGGTTATGTGCTAATCGTCAGTGACAAGTTAACAACTCTTGATGCCGTTACTGCCGAAGAAGCGACATTAAAACAACAATACCAAGCCAAGTATCATGTGGCAGCGAATTTAGAGTTATTTAAGCAACAAATGATAGAAGCTGAAACTTTATTCGCAAAACAACTGAAAAG
>DAINNQ010000520.1:0-1890 GCA_036735825.1 Alteromonadaceae bacterium
GTTTTGGTTGTATTTATTCGCAAAGCTGTTTTGTTTAAATGCCCGCTGCATTGGAAAGTTTTGAGTTGATAAGCCTTTTTTTGACCAAGATTTCTGAAGCTGAATAAGTTTAGTTATCATCACTTAATCCTTGCTCTATATCATCTTCGTTGCTTAATTGTTCACCATTAACCCACGATGCTAATTCTAACGTTAGTGGTTTACCTCGGTGGGTACCAACAATGCTGTTTTCGCGGACAAATCCTTTTTTATTGTAATGTAGTTGCTGAGGTTGAAAAAATAATGACTCGAAAGAAGTGGTTTCAATAGGGTTGTCTATTCCTTCAACTAGTAATGTCACTTTTTTACCAGCGAGTTCAACAATGTGTACTTGGCCAGTATGAAAAGCTCGCGCTGATATTTTACGAAACCAATTTTTTAAACTGAGCATTTCTTGTTTAGCTTGTGCTTTTTCTAGGCTGTTAATCGCTAAAGGGCCTACCATCCCCATTAACAAGGCAACGATAGACATCACAATCATAAGTTCAATTAAGGTAAAGCCTGATCTTTTATGATGATTGATGGTCATTACAAACTATATCCCTAGTTCATTAATTGACACCATACTCATTAACATTACTACCACGACACCGCCAACAAAACCGCCCATAAAGAGGATCATCAATGGCTCAAGTAAAGTAGTCATACGTTCGGTCCAACTTTCAAACTCTTGCCGTGAACGATTAGCTATTTCGTTAAACACTCGTTCTAAATTTCCTGATTCTTCACCCACTTCTAGCAAAGACACAAAAAAATCAGGATAAAGTGAAGTTTGTTTAAGTGCAGGAGTTAAGGCACTACCGCCTTTAACTTTATTTTTGGCAATTTCCATTTCTCGTTGAAGCACTTTGTTTTTAATATTGCCTGCAGATAAGCCAATAGCACGGTCAATTTGTACACCAGCTTTTACCATCATCGCAAGTCCGCTATTAAAACGTATGCGTTCTACAGTAATGATCGCTTTTTTCAAAACAGGCAGTTTTAAACTCACTTGTTGCCACCAACGAATAAAACCTGGCTGTTTTGCAGCAGTTATCAATAATAATATACTAGCGATAATACCGATTAATAGAAAACCTTGATAATTTATCATCCATTCACTGGTTGACAACATCATTTGGGTATACCAAGGGAGTTCTTTTACGTCAGTAAACATCGCTGACATTTTTGGAATAATAAAATTAAAAATGAAAAAAACACTTAAAATACATACAAAAAATATAACAGTAGGGTAAGCAAGTGAGCTAATAATTTTGCGCTGTAAGTCTCGTTTAAATTTAAGGTCTTCTGCTAGGCCAGCAAAAATTTCACTTAAGTTCCCGGAGGCTTCACCTAATTCAATGAGATTGCAGTATAAAGGATCAAAAATTTCGCCATGTTCTTTGACAGATTCAGATAAGCTTTTACCTTTTTTTAGGTTACTACTGATATTGGCAAGTAATTTAGCTAAAGCTGGTTTGGCTTTAGTTTTACGAATAATATCGATGCCTCTATCGATACGCACACCAGATTCTAACAATAAACTTAGCTCGGAAGTGAGAAACTCTAGATCAGCAAGCGATACTTTACTGCCAAAACTAAACACTGACTTTTGTTCATCATTTAATGCTTTGACTTCAGTTGGCAATAATTGTTGTTTTTTTAGGTTAGCTAAAGCAATAGCTTTATCGGTTGCTTCTATTTGTCCGTCAACTTTTGCCCCTGAATGGTCATAAGCTTTATAGGAAAATATTGCCATAGTTAGCCTGCTACTCGCACAACTTCTTCAACGGTAGTTAACCCCAATATCGCTTTATAGAAACCATCTTCTATTAAGGTACGGCGTTGTAGCTGAGCATTGTGCTGTTTTGC
>DAINNQ010000521.1:0-1874 GCA_036735825.1 Alteromonadaceae bacterium
CCAAGATTTTTCCAAAATAAGCGGAAGCGTAATTTTGTCGTGCGAAGAAACACTATCTAACGGTAACCAAATAGAGTCTTTATTGGAGACCTGAGATTCAAATAATGTTTGATAAAAATCAATAGCTTCTTTGGTGTTTGCCACCTTTTTTAAATTTAAGGTTAATCCTTTTTCTAAAGCCGCAATTTTTGCAAGTTCGATTAACCATTCATTTTTTTCACTATAAGCAGCATGAACTTGAGTTACGCTCGGGGCGACTTGTTTTAAATAATCAAAGAGATAAGCAGGATCAGTGATCAAACTAATCCCTGAAACACCGTTAGGTGATATCGGTAATGCACCTGAAACCACTTGATATTTTTTCGCTGATTTACCCGCTTTATTGACATGAGTAATCGCAGAAAGTACTTTGGCTAATTTCCAACCAGAGCGACCTAAAACAATGACTTTATGAATATTATCTTTTTCTAATGCTTGAATAATATCTTCACTTTTTGTTTCATTAGCCAGCTCATATTCTTTAAATTGAATATCGTGCTCAGCTGCTCGGTTTTTTCCGCCTGAAATAATTGCTTGATAAATGGAGCTATAAGGCTCTTTCGCTTGAGGATAAAAAACAGCAATGGTGTTTTCATCAGCATAAGCTAATTGACTGGTTAAAAGTGACAAAGCGACTAAACAAAAAAGCGCAATTTTTTTAAATATGTAGTAATTCAACAATCCATAACCTGAAAAACACAAACCCTTGCCAGTATACATAAATTTGTCGAAAGCCAAAGATTAACTTAAATTTTTCATTAAAAATATTACATACCATAGTCTCGTTCGACTTTGGCTATACGTAATTTAAATGACGCGTACCATTGCGCTTTTCCCATTTTTTGAGCCGCTAAATGCTCACTATTGGCTTTCCAGTTTTTTATCGCATCAATACTTTCCCAGTAAGATACTGTGATCCCTAACTCTTCTCTGGCAGACTCAGCACCTAAAAATCCGTCTTGTTGCTGGGCTAATTCCAGCATGCGCTGTGCGGTTTCATTATAACCCTCATTCACTGGGGTACGAATTGAAGTAAAAACTACTGCGTAATAAGGAGGTTTAGGGGTATGAGCTATTAACGACATATTCATTCCATCTCAAAAAAGTGTTTAAAAATAGCGTAAAGATTGTATCGCAAAACGAAAAGATCGTGCAGTGAAAAATTTTTCGCCTAAAAAAATGTCCCCCAGCACTTTGCTTACTCAAGTTCGCGCTAAAGTACACAACGCACCACAATAGTTCAAAAGCGCTGTTTTAGGTCATAAGCATCCAGCAAATTAATATTTAACCATTGTTTTTAAAGTAATTTATCTATTGGTTTGATTTTTGCAATTTGACGACAAACGCACTATAAAATGAACCTTGGAATACGTTATGTTGTTTGGGCGCAAAAATAGAAAGCCTATTTCTATTCCTTCAAAAAAAGTCAAAGAGTGGAAATATACCACCTGTAATTATTGTTCGACCGGTTGCTCAATTGAATTAGGTCTTGATGAAAATAAAAAGCTTGTCACCTCTCGTGGCCATGCTGGCGCTGACGTAAATCGTGGTAAACTCTGCATCAAAGGTTTATTAGAATATGAACTATTCGATAGCCCTGGACGAGGCACTGAGCCACTCATTCGCGATAAGCATTATAATCAATTTGAGAAAACCACATGGGATCACGCTTTAGATACCACCGCCGAGCAAATAAAAGCTATTCAAAGCAAATACGGGCGCGACGCCTTCGCGATTATCTCAACCGGACAATTGCTGACTGAAGAGTTCTACACTTTAGGAAAATTAGCCAGAGGCTGCATCGGCACGAATAATTATGATGGCAACACCACCTT
>DAINNQ010000522.1:0-1870 GCA_036735825.1 Alteromonadaceae bacterium
TCCGTTAATGCCATATTTTTCGGCTATTTCATCACCTTCAAGTACCGCATCAAACTCATAACCATGATTACGCCAATACACATCTGGCTGCCAATCTTCCTTAATATTTACCGCAATAATCGTTAAGCCTTTTACTTGATATTTTTCATGTAACGCCTGCATTCCTGGCAATAACTTTTTGCAATACGGACACCAAGTCGCCCAAAACACCAAAATAACGGGCTTGCCTTGATAGTTTGATAAGGTGATGCTTTGGCCTTGCAGATTTGCAAGCGTCCAGTCTATTCCCAAATAGCTCTTAGGTTCATCAACCGTCATCTGTAAATTGTCTTGATTTTGTGCATAACTAGGCATTAACCCGAAAGTAAAATTAAGAATAAATGCTAGAAAAATACAATGTTTGAAAATAATCTTCATAGTGGTAGGCTCTTTTAAAAATGCAAAGGTGAAATCAATGTTTAAACAGCTTTCTTACTCTGCTATAGATAATTTATTGGACCTAAGAACGGCTATTTAACTTTCGAATTCCTTCTTGTAACTGCAAATTAAAAATCTTTGCAGTTGCTTTAAGCCAAGGGATTTAAAATAACTCAACAATATCAATGAGCTGACGAGCAGAAGAAATGGATAAATATTTCCTATAATGTTGAAGTTAATTAAATCTTTATTTTTTCATCTATAAATTTAAACTGGCTTCAATTAATGGTGTAAGGTTATGATGTTCTTACAATTGATTCTTACACCTTTAATATGACTGATCTTTTATCCGCTAGAAACCCCGTATTACAAAACACTCTTATTTATCTGCTCGCTTTTAGCAGTGGTTTTTGCATTATGGGCATTGAATTACTTGGTGGGCGTATACTTGCCCCTTTCTTTGGAAGTAGCGTGCATATTTGGGGCAGTATCATAACCGTTTTTATGCTCAGCCTTTCATTCGGTTATCTTTTTGGTGGCAAGCTTTCCACTAAAAACGTGTCATTAACTCGCTACGGTTTTATTTTTCTTATTGCAGGAATAACTGTTTTACCTGTGGGTTTGTGGTCACCAATCATTTTAGAAACCATATTTATTGCCATTGAAGATAGTCGTTACGGCTCGTTGGTAGCATCTATGGCGTTATTCTTTATACCAACGATCATCCTCGGCATGATATCACCCTATTCAGTCAGGTTATTGGTTACTGACAAAAACAAAAGTGGTCAAGTGGCAGGCGTTTTGTATTTTGTTTCAACGCTTGGCAGTGCATTAGGGACAATTGTCACTTCGTTTTATTTTGTTCTGTTATTTGATGTGAATGCGATCATTTTCGCCTTTAGCTTTACGCTAATGTTATTAGGGTTATGTGCAATTATTTTCAAAAAACTTTCAACTGCACCTGATGCATTATCGTTGGGAGCATCTCATGAATAAAAGCTTATTTATTTTCATTTGTGCACTTTTAATCTCACCGCTCACCATAGGAGAAGTTGTTCATCAAGAACGCTCTTTGTATCGCAATATTTTAGTTGAAGACAGTTATAACTTACGTTGTTTAAAATTTAATGTGAAAACCAGTAAAACCAATCAAAGTTGCATTTATAAAAACAACCCTGAAAAATTAGTGTTTAACTACACCAAATTGCTTTTTTCTAGTTTATTGTTATTAGAGAACTCTCCCGAAAAAATTCTCATTATAGGTTTAGGCGGCGGCACTATGTCAAACACCTTGCATCAACTATACCCTGAAGCGATTATTGACAATATTGAAATAGATCCTGCTGTTATTAAAGTGGCTAGGCAGTATTTTGGTTTCTTTGAAAACGAGCGGGTAACATCAAAAGTGCAAGATGGTCGAATCTTCATTAAACGAGCTGGCATGAAAAAACAG
>DAINNQ010000523.1:0-1870 GCA_036735825.1 Alteromonadaceae bacterium
ATGTTGATTCATTAATAGGACGATTGAATGAATATAAACCCATGGCGAAGTACTTCGGTGAAAACAGCGTTAGAAGGGCGCTCGTTTATTGATACCCAACGTATTCATATTCATACAGAGCAGGAAGCTCAAGATTACCTTGCCTGTTATGGCTTTGATTTTAATGATGCTATGGATTTAAAAGAGCTTGAGAATTTGAGGCTAGAAGCCATTGAGCTTATTCAAGAAGAGTTATTAGTTGGTAATGAGGAAATCCCGCAAGAACTTATCGATGAAAAAGATGTTCGTCAGTATTTACTTATTGCCTCAGGTCGAGGACAAAAAAAGTTAATGCCGTGGTGCGGCGCATTATTAAGAGTGTTACATACCTTAACGCACAGTCATTCATACTTAAATGATCTCTATCATGATGATATTAGAGAACAAATATTTGGTCGATTTGACGGTCATATTAAACGTGAATCGAACAGTTGTTATTTAGGTAATATCAAATTAGTTGATATTGAATTTAGAGCGGCAAAATCTCGGCGTTCTGTGGCAATGAAATTACTCCATAAAGCTGAAAATGTTGCTGCTGATATTTTTGACTGGATAGGCATTCGTTTTATTACCGAGTATCGTTCAGATGTTTTAGATGTTTTGGCCTACCTTCGAGAAAAACATATTTTTACCTACGCCAATTTAAAACCTTCTCGTTCAAGAAATTCACTGATTGATTTATCTTGGATAAACAAATGTTTAAATCAAGGAATGGCGATTGAAGATATTCGACAACAAATGCAATTAATGGATTATCCTAAGCCAGATAAGCCCGTTTTACATAACCAGTTTAGTGGTATGTCATATCATTCAGTGCAAATTACTTATCGACAACGCATCAAAATAGCGCAACCTGATGGCAAAAACTTGTGCTTCTTTTTTCCTTTTGAATTACAAATGATGGATCGTGACAGTTATTTAAAAACTCGTGAAGGAATGTCTTCGCATAAAGAATATAAAAAACGGCAAAAAATCGCGGTACGAAAAAGAGTGCTACCTTTTTTAGCTCGGTGAATTTCAAAGCTGCGAAGAAGGGATTGTCGTAAATTGAAAAGCCAGTATTGATAAATCAATACTGGCTTTATTCATGATCAAAATGCTGTTTAAACGTTATTTATTGGGTAAATGCAGCGATTTCAGAAGTGACTTGGTCAATACCAAATTTAGAAATTCGACTGTTAAATTCCGCCTGTTTACTGCTTAATAATGAAATGCCTTCGACAATCAAATCATAAGCTTTCCACTGCCCCGTTTTGCTATTTTTTCTCATTTGAAAAGTTAAATGAATATCTGGCTTTGCACCATCGATAATCGTGGCATTAACAGATGCCATTTTTGCATCATTTTTTACTTGTCCTGTTTCGTATGTCACTTGTTGATTGTTATATTGGTTTAATGCCCCAGCATACGTTCTGATCAGGTAGCTACGCATAGATAATACAAACTTTTCTCTTTGCTCTTTCGTTGAGCTTTGTAAATGTTTACCTAGAATTTTGTATGCCGCATATTGAAAGTCGATAGACGGTATAAGTTCTTGTTCAACAATATCTCGCATTAATTCTGGAAATTTTTCTAGTTCTTGCTGACTTTGTGCAATTCGGCCAAATAATTTATTGCCAACAAATTCTATTTCTTGAAAAGGTGAATTTATCTGTTCTGCTCTAACTGTATGTGCGTTAAACGTCAAAACGATAATGAAAAAAGCAAACAACGATTTCATAGCAATTCCTTTAAGCTAAGCGGAGGTTTTTAATGGTGAATATTTTACATACCGACCGCTCGGTCTGTAAAGGACTTATGCAGATTAATTTCATGTTTGTTTATGCTTTTA
>DAINNQ010000524.1:0-1859 GCA_036735825.1 Alteromonadaceae bacterium
GCATGATTGCTTTTTGTAAGTGTAATTATTGCCGTTATTTTTATTTGTATGTTTTTTAAGGTTTTTATTTTTTATTGATAATCTTTAAATGTTAACTAAAAGGTCAACTACTTCTCTAGATATTCTTTTTTAAATTAATAGTATGTCAATTAATTCAAGAATTCGGCTAGCAATTCATAAAGAGATTTTGCTGACTTTTTCTTGAGTCGAATAAAAATTCAAAAGACAAAAATAGGGAATAAACATGTACAAAACAAAAATAAATAATGCAATTAATCTTGCACTTGCTCTGAGTGTGACATCATCATTATCATTTAGTTCATTAGCATTAGCTGCAGATGATGAAGCAAAAAGTGTAGAAAGAATCGAAGTTACTGGCTCACGTTTAGGTAGAACGGATATTGAATCTGCATTACCAATCACAACAATTACAGAACAAGATATAAAAGCGACAGGTTTACCTGATGTTGCAGCAGTAATAGCACAAATGCCATTTAATACCCAAGGTAGTTTTATTAGTGCTGGCGGAAGTTCTGCTGCAAACCATTCGAGCTCAGGTTTAAGAGGATTAGGTTCAAACAGAACGTTAACATTAATAAATGGTAAGCGTGTTGCACCTTCAGCAACATTTAGTGGTGAATCAACCAACTTAAACTTAATCCCATTAGAAGCAGTAAAGCGAATTGATATTTTACGTGATGGCGCCGCTGCTATTTACGGGTCAGATGCTATTGGTGGTGTAATCAACATTATCTTAAAAGATGATTTTGAAGGCTTAGCACTAAAAGTAGATGCAGGTATCCCTTCTGGTGATTCAGGGGATGAAAAAGGCTTTTCAATCACAATGGGATCAGCTGGTGAAAAAGGCAGCTCATTATTTGTTTTCGAACATAAAGAATGGGATGGCATTAAATATGGCACCAGAGCACCAGTACTAAATGCTGATTTTGAAAGTGGTTATAACCGTTCTTCTTTATATGGACCAAATGGTAATTATCGCCCGATTGATGATGAAGGTAATTTAGGTGCTTGGGTTCCTGGTAATGGTTCTAATTGTGCTGCAGACCGAATTGTTGATTTAGGCGCGGGTGGACAACGTTGTGCCTATGCGTTCCTTGATGGCAAAAACTTTATTCCAAATCGTGTTAAAGATGCTGCATTTGGGAATTTTACCTATAAAATTTCAGATGCTATTACATGGCAAACAGAAGTAATGGCGTTGCGTGATTCTACGAATACAGCAAGTACATCTGTTTGGACGCCTGGTGGTATTGAAATCGCTGCTGATAACCCAGTAAACCCAACATATGGTACATCAGGAGCAACTGATATTTTAGCTTATACACGATTAGTTGGCGTTGCTGACCGTTCGACTGATATGGATACCACAAGTTTTCATTTAGGCTCCACACTGACTTGGGAAACAGATGCGGGTAATTTACAACTTTGGGCGTCTGCTAGCCGTCAAGATATGAAATTATGGCAAGAGCACTATATATTCCGCGATAAGTTTGATGCAGCCGTACAAGCAGGGGATTATAACCCATTCGTATTGGGAGGAAATGCGACTGAAGAAACATTAAACTCCTTTTTGCATACCAATACTCGAAAAGCTATGACAGCTACTCGTTCTATCGGTTTTAGCTGGGCAGCAGAAACAGGATACGAGTTTGATGGTGGTAATCTCGCTTATGCCGTAGGTGGTGAATGGCAAGATTATCGCTTTACTGATGAGTTAGACAGACAATCTTCTCCAGGTGGTTCAGCTTTCCCAACATTTGGTGGTAATTCTGGTGGTGATAGAAGCTATTGGGCAGTTTATGGAGAGATGGACTTACCTATTACTGATGATCTAACGG
>DAINNQ010000525.1:0-1845 GCA_036735825.1 Alteromonadaceae bacterium
GTCGAATACTCTCTATGCGTCATTTCCCAACCTGAACATTTCATGGCAACTGTTTCAAAGTTTGAGAATTGGCTTAGATTTTCTTGCCATAAAGACCAATCATCATTGTGAGTAATCGGCGCGAAGCCAGCATGGTTAATGATGCAAACTAAGTGAGGGAGCTGGCTTAATATGTTAATTAACTGTTTGATTGCTGGTGTATCTAATAAAGATAATTGGCAGTCAAAACTCAGGCCAGCATCAGCTAAGCGCGCTAAATTCGTTAAGGTATTTATCGCGCTTAAAATAGACAACGCCTGATCATCTAAAATATGTCTGACGCCAACTAAGCTTGCTTGCTGTTGTAACTTTGTAAGTGTCTGGTTAAATACTTCAGGTGCTTGGGTAATATCAACGCAGGCAATCGCTTTAAAAGGAAGATGACACGTGCGCTCTAACCACTGTAATTCTCGCCAAGGATGTTGATTATCAAAACCTGCTTCAATGTGTACAAATCCGACAATCTCTAGTGGTTTGTCTACAGGCGAGTCGAATTGTAAATCTTGCTCATTAAAGTGTCGATTGATCAGTTGTTTATCAGGCCAAAACGGCGCGTTACGTGCACACAACCAGGAGTATTCACCTTGATCTAAATCGAATAAATGTAAATGTGGGTCGATAATTTTCACGTGCTTAGCACCTTCAGCCTACTACCATAGGAAATTGTCAATTACTGTGCGGTATAACCGCCATCTATCACTTGTAAACTTCCAGTGATAAATTTAGCTTGATCTGAGGCTAAAAATAACACTAATTGTGCAACTTCTTCGGGTTGTCCTAAACGATTTAGCGGCTGTAATGCTTGCTCTTCTTGGTGTACTTTCGCTTTATCAGCCCCCGATTTTTGGCAATATTTATCAATGGCTTGATGATATAAAGGCGTTTCAATGGTTCCCGGGCACACGGCATTACTACGAATGTTAAATTGGGCGTAATCAAGCGCGGTAGTTTTTGCCATTGACGCCAGTGCTGCTTTACTTAAGTTGTAGGCAAACGAGTTATGCTTAGCAATTAAAGCTTGGTCAGATGCGATGAGAATGATCGAGCCATTGGCTTGTTGCTTCATGCTCGGTAATACGGCTTGAATCGCTGAATAAGCCCCTTTAACGTTGAGATTAAAGATTTTATCTAATTGTGCTTCCGAGGTGTTTTCAATATTGGCTGAAAGATGAATGCCTGCATTTGAAACCAGCACATCAATGTTATGTTTTTCGGCGATTGCAGTAATGGTGCGGTTAACCATTTGGTGATCGCTGACATCACAATAATGAAATTCACCCAGCTCACTGTTTTCGATATCCAAATTAAAGACTTGGTAATTATTGGCAAGAAATAGCTTCACTATGCTTAAGCCTATGCCTGAACTGCCACCGGTTACTATGCATGTTTTTTTCATAAATATTGAGAGCTTATTGTTTATTTATCAAAATTGTCTCTATCATAACTGTTCTCACTATACTCGGCTAGCTTGGATGCGCTTGATTGTCGGCATGTTAAGCTATAAAAACGAGAACCAACGCGCGAGAAATTATTGTTCAGGAATACACAGGGTAAACTTTGCTCCGTTTAATTGGCTTGTAGAGACAGAACAAGTGCCTTGATGCCAATCAGCGGCTTTTTTCACAATGGCTAACCCTAAGCCATAACCACCGAGTTTTTTATTTCTACTTTTATCAAGCCGATGAAAAGGCTCAAAAATTCGTTGCCATTCTTGTTCGGGAATGCCCAAACCGTCATCTTCAACGGTGATAGTTAATTGCTTATTATGTTGGCTGGCACTAATGATGATTTGCTGCTGTGCATGAC
>DAINNQ010000526.1:0-1845 GCA_036735825.1 Alteromonadaceae bacterium
CCAGACTTGGTGTTTTCGACTAAAAACCATGGATCAATTGGAATGCAGTGTCCACCTACGCCTGGACCAGGAGTGAGTACGTTAACACGAGGATGTTTATTAGCTAATTTTATTACATCATATACGTTAACATTAAGTTCAGAACATATTTCCGCAAGTTCATTAGCAAAGGCAATACCAACATCACGAGAAGTGTTTTCTACTAATTTTATACACTCTGCTGTTGTTAAATCGGTTAAGAATATCTCACCATTGACAAAACTTTGGTAAATAGTTTTAACTTTCTGCTGCGCTATGCTGTTTGACGCACCAATAATACGATCATTATTAACAAGTTCGTGTAACGTTTGGCCTGGAATTGCTCTTTCAGGACAATGAACAACATCTATATCAATTCCTAAGACACTAAATCTCTGTTGAGCGGCTAAGCTAGTTTGAGGAGAAATAGTAGATTCAATAATGACTGTTTGTCCATTTTTAGCTACTTTTGCAATGGCATCTACAGCTGCAAAAACATAACTAGGATCACAACGACTGTCTTTATGCGGGGTAGGAACTGCAACTAAATAAGTATCGCTTGAAGGGATAGATGTTGATGCACGCAAAAAACCTTGAGAAACAACTTTTTTAATAAGCTCTGGTAGTCCCACTTCATCAAAAGGGCATTCGCCTTTATTGATGCTATCGACTTTATTTTTGTTTAAATCAACACCTGTTACAGAATAACCTGCTTGAGCTATTAAGCTGGCGATTGGTAAGCCCATATAGCCCATGCCCACTACGGTAACAGTTTCATTCTTTGCCAATATAATATCGTTATTTTCGGAGCCTGTTTTTCCTTCAATAATATCAAGAATATATTCGGCGACATGACCATCTCCAAAGGGATTCTCCCAAGTGAAGTCATCTCGGTTTAGCCATTTCTCTGTTGCTTTAACTGCTTTTTCTGCATTACGACCTACTAATTCGCTAGCACCTACTTCAACAGCTTCTGGTCGTTCAGTATTCTCTCTTAATGTTAATGATGGAACACCAAGTAAGCAGGCTTCTTCTTGAATGCCACCAGAATCTGTCAAAATTAAACGGGCATTTTTTTGTAGCTGGATAAAATCTAAATATCCGACAGGATCTATAAGTTGCAAATAATTTGGCACAGCTATATTGAACTCTTTTAATTTTGATTGAGTACGAGGATGTATAGGCCATACTATTTTTTGTGAATACTTAGCATGTATAGCGTCAAATAAAGCTAATAATTCATTGAGATTAGATTTTATATCGACATTTGAAGCACGATGTGCAGTGACAAGAAAATAATTTTTAGGCTGTAAATTTAAATTATTAAGGATCGTACTCGATTGTGCAGAAATTTCTAAATGCTGAAAAAGCGAATCAGAGACTGTATTACCGACAGTGTGTATTTTATTATTATCAATCCCTTCAGCTTTTAATATTTTTTCTTGATTAGGACCGACGGCAAATAAATATTCACTGATATGATCTGTCATTATGCGGTTGGTTTCTTCTGGCATTGTGCGATCATAACTTCTCAGGCCAGCTTCAATATGCCCCACTTTGATATTTAGCTTCGAAGCGGCTAGTGCTCCAGCTAACACAGTATTTGTATCACCTTGTACTAAAACGACATCAGGTTTTTCTTTTACTAATATAGGTTCCATTTTTATTAAAATGTTACCCGTTTGATTACTATGAAGGCCTGACCCGACCCCTAGATTATAATGAGGTGCAGGAAGATGAAGCTCGTCAAAAAAAATGCTGTCCATTTCTTTCGAATAATGTTGGTTGGAATGAATAATAAAATACGAGATGTTGCGTTTTTCACAC
>DAINNQ010000527.1:0-1845 GCA_036735825.1 Alteromonadaceae bacterium
GAATTGATATTTTGTGAAAATTGTTTAGGTGTCGTGTTAAATAGTTTCTTGAAACTCGTACTAAAATAACTAGGTGACGTAAACCCAACTTCATATGCGGTAAACGAGGCCGATTTACCCGCTTTTAACAAATCAGCCGCTTTATGTAAGCGATAGTTACGAATAAATTCACTCACGCCTATACCCGTTTCATTTTTCAAACGACGAAGTAATTGACGATCGCTTACATTACTTAATCTAGCTAAGTCTTGTACGGTAAATTCCGTTTTTTGATAATGCTCTTGTAAAATGGCATATAAATGTTGCATGAAATCAGACTGTGGCGTTTGATCATGTAGTTCATCTGAAGTGCGAATGTTCGCAACTGATTTTATATATTTACGTCGAATAGCTTCTTGCTCAGCCAAAATATTTCTTGTTTTCAAGCGCAGCTCCTCCTCTTCAAATGGTTTATTAATATAGTCACTTGCTGCGCTGGCGAGTCCCTCAAGTCGAGCAGCTTTTGAGTTTTTGGCCGTCAGTAATATGACCGGAATATGATTAGTAATGACATCAGCTTTTAGTATATTCAGTAGTTCAATGCCATCCATGTCAGGCATCATAATGTCACTGATAATCAAGTCGGGTAATAGATCGTTAGCAAGCGTTAAACCGTCACTAGATGAATTAGCGGTGTGGACTTGGTATTCATCCTTAAAGAGATTGTTCAGATACATTAAAATATCATTATTGTCATCGATGCATAAAATACATGGTTGCTCTTCTTTGAGGAGTTTTGGATGGTATTGTTGATTCAGGTTATTGGGTAAAATAACACTAAATGTTGTGCCTTTGCCGAATTCTGAATCGACTTTGATAATGCCATCGACTTTATCGACTAGTTGCTGCACTATGGCTAGCCCTAATCCCGCACCATCTTGACCTTCCCCCTTGGCGTGATCTACCCGATAAAAACGATTAAAGATATGAGGGATATCTTTTTCTTTGATGCCTTTACCGGTGTCGGAAACCTGAATAGTGACAAAATGTCGATCAGTTTCAACGTTGATATTAATTTCTCCACCTGGCGGAGTGTATTTAACGGCATTGGACAATAAATTAGATAATATCGTTTCTAAATTATACATAGGTAAAGTGACTTTTAGCGATGCGAAGTGAGGATAAGTAAACGTTTGCTTTTGTTGCTCTGTGTAGGGCTTGAAAATTTGTGCTAATTGTTTAATCACCAATGATAAATCAGTGATGGGCGTTGTATCTTTAATATTGGGTAATTTATCTGAAACAGAGAGTTCAAATATTTTTTTCACAAGTGTGTTGAGACGTTCAGCATTGCGAACTAAGATATTTAGCATGGTTTGAGCCTCAGGCTCAATCTGGTAGTTTCTTAGTTGCTGAACCGGTCCTTGGATCAGAGTTAAGGGGGTGCGTAATTCGTGGGAAATAGTTTCGAAAATAGCCTCTTTTTCAGCTACTGTTTGTTCTAATTTTAGTGTTTGCTGACGAGATATTTCTGTTTGCTTACGCAGATCGTTCGTTCTTTTATCTACTATCTGCGCTAATTCCTCAGCGGTGCGTTTTACTTGGCGAGTTCGAAGAGTCACAATCAGATAAACCCCTAGTATTAAGCAAATAACGAACAATACTGAAGCCCATAGTGTTTGATGCCAAGGTGTTGGATAGTTAATCTTAAGTGTTATCGGTTCAGCAAGTAAATTGTCATACTGATAATGAGAGTTCATAAATGTATAAGATGAGGTGCCTGGTTTAGGAGAAATAACGGCTGAAAAATCCTTCAATAACACTTTTCCTTCAAGTCCAAATTGGGCTAATTCAACTATGGGATGA
>DAINNQ010000528.1:0-1835 GCA_036735825.1 Alteromonadaceae bacterium
TATTAAACCCATCTGAAGCTAAGTTTAACGAAATATTGAGGCTTATTAGAGAGGCTCATCAAAATGCAGTAGGTAAATTCAATAAAAAAACTGCTAGCACATAGGAAACTTTTCCTCTTCAATAGACAATAATATGGTGTTATTTAGTTAAGCTTGTGCCTAAAAACAAGCTTTTGTTTTCTGTTAAAACCGTTTTTAAAAAACGACGACATTGATTGATTTTAGCTGAATTACGTAAGTCTTCATGATGCAAAATCCACACTCCCCAATTTGATTGTTCAACAAATATATCCATACGTTCTACTTCAGGGTCACTGACTACATCGGCTACAAAACATGGCATTCTGGCGATGCCGAAACCTGCTTTAACGGCTTGATGCATGGAATATAAATCATCAACTCTGAGCACAACTTTAGGATTTTCAAAATGATCCGTCGCCCAAGTCGGCATCACTATTTCTGCGCCCCAAACAACAATCGGCGTGTAATCTCCAATACTCATTGTTGGGTTGCGATATAAACCATGTTGTAAGTTACTGATTTTTGAGCCTATTAAATACTCAGGTGGCGTCGCGGTAATACGAATGGCAATATCTGCTTCTCTGTTTGCCATATTGCGTAAGCCCTTGCTTACCATCAAATTAAACGTGATGCCTGGGTGCAATTGTTGAAATTGCTTTAATGGTTTTGCGAGCAAAAACATAAACAAATCGTTTGGCATGGTTAGGTTTATCATGCCTTCTAAACGGGCATCTTGCCCTTGCAAAATGCGCGAAGCTTTGTGAGTTTCTTGCTGCAGATTCTCGACAATTTCGTATATCGACGTTCCCGCTTCCGTTAACTGATAGCCTGTTTGTGTGCGCTCAAAAAGACGCACACCATGCGCTTGTTCTAACGCTTGAATACGCCGTGAAACAGTAGAATGGTTCACCATCAACTTTTTTGCTGCTTGTGAAAAACTTCCCGTTTCGGCAACGGCACCAAAATATCTAAAGTCATCCCAGTTGTGCATTTTTGCACATCCTATGTGTTTTTATTGTGAATTTATCTATATGTAACAGTTTTATACACTGCTATCAAATGTAATCGACTTGGCAAATTTTGCTTTGCTAACGAGGCAAAGTTTTGACGAATCAGCGGATATTCAAAATGAACTTTTGTGGTGAAGGAACGATGACAAAGACAGTGCTTAAACAAGAACTTAAACCAGAGCTTAAACAAGGGTTTAGACAAGGGCTTAAACAAGAGCTGACAGAGCAGATACACCAATATTTTGATGCACTGTATTTTTGTGATTTGGAAATATTAGCTCAGGTTTTTCATCCTAAAGCGCATTATACCTGCACTACTCATGGAGAATTGCTGCATTTATCTATGGAGCAATATTTTGATGTGGTCAGTCACCGTCAATCTCCTGCAAGTATAAAACAAAGCAGACAAGACAAAATCATTTCTATTGATATTGTTGGCGATCATATGGCGCTAGCGAAAGTGCAATGTGTGATTGAGCCAAAGTTTTTTACCGACTTTTTGAGTTTTATTTTTATTGATGGTCGTTGGCAGATCATCAGTAAAGTTTTTCATTACCAAACGGATAAGTTTTAAGGAGAAAAATGATGCCCTACGTAAAAATTCAAGTCACAGATGAAGGTGTGACTAATGAACAAAAAGCTCAGTTAATTCAAGAAACAACAGACATGCTGTTTCGTGTGTTAGCGAAAGATCCATCGACGACTTTTGTTGTCATAGACGAAGTCAATACCGATAACTGGGGGGCGAATGGTATGCAAGTCACTCAATTAAGAGCGATGGAAAAAATGGAGCGAGCTAATTAG
>DAINNQ010000529.1:0-1835 GCA_036735825.1 Alteromonadaceae bacterium
TGATCAGCAACTCATTAAAAGAAAATGGCTTCGCGCCATTTCAAATATTTGACTTCGCGCCTATCGGTCTCAGCGTAATGCTAACAGGAGTTGCTTTTGTTGCTTTAGTTGGACGCCATTTATTACCAGAAAAAAACCTTAATCAAGACATAGGGCTTAAATCTCAACGTAACCTTGCCACCCAATATGCTCTTCAAGAGCGAACCTATGTCCTTCGTCTTCCTAAAACATCTGCCTTAGTTGGAAAAACACTGGCACAAACGCAAATAAGTAGCGCAGCAGGTTTAGCGGTTTTAGGGATCATACGTCGCGGTTCCACACAATTACTGCCAGCAAGTAATGTTGAATTAAAAGGAGGTGATCGACTTTTAGTGCAAGGACGATTAGAGCGATTTAATGAATTACAATATTGGCGTCAACTTAGTATTGAAAGAGAAACGTCGACATTACAAACCTTAGTTTCTGACAAAATATTTTTAGCTGAAGCAACCATTGCAGACGACTCCATATTAAATACTCATAACCTTGATCACGGTAGTATCAGAAGCCAATACGGCGTTAACGTGTTAGCCATCAAACGACAAGGTGCTATACGACGCACCAATTTATCAAAAATGCCCTTAGCCGCAGAAGATAAACTGTTAGTACAAGGCTCACAAGAAACATTAAAAGAGTTAGAAAAATCACCAGAATTTTCCAGCATAGTGATTGTTAACCAGCAAGAGCTAGAAGAAAGCTACCAGCTTCAAGAACATATTTTTATTGTTCGGGTGCCAAAAGATGCCGACATAGTCGGTGAAACACTTGCTGCAAGTCGTATTGGTGATGCTTTTGATTTTAGAATTCTCGGCACATTCCGTGATGGTGAGCTTGAATTGATGCCCGCATCTGACTTTATTTTAGAAGCAAAAGATCTGCTCTTAGTACAAGGTCAAGCTGAACATATTGAAGTACTCAGAGGATTACAAGAGCTTGATATTGAACAAGAAACAACGCCAGATCTTGGTATATTAGACTCAGACCAAATGGCACTACTTGAAGCGACGCTATCACCTCGTTCTTCATTATCAGGCAAAACCGTTTCAAACATTCAATTTGAAGATAAATTTGGTCTGCGTTTACTCGCTATTTGGCGTAAAAATCACAGCTATCGTAGCAATTTAGACAATATAGAACTTCAAAGTGGTGACGCATTTTTACTCCTTGGGCCAAGAGATAAATTAGCACTGTTAAACCAAGATGAAAACTTTCTTGCCCTAAGCCAAGTAAGCCGAGATAAAACTAATCCTGCTAAAGCAGGTATTGCCTCATTGATCATGTTAGGTGTTATTGTGCCTGTTTTAGCGGGTTGGTTACCGATCAGCATTTCTGCTGTTGTTGGAGCAACCGTTATGGTCATTGCTGGGGCATTAACTATGGATGAAGCTTACCGAGCGATTGAATGGAAAGCTGTCTTTTTAATTGCAGGCATGATGCCATTAGGCATTGCAATGCAAGATACAGGAGCCGCACGATTTCTTGCTGAAACGTTATTAACTCAAATGGCGGGGTTTGGCCCTTGGCCAGTGATCATCGCACTTTATTTATTAACCTCTCTCGCCACAATGATAGTGCCAACAGCAGCGCTTGTTTTGCTAATGTCACCGATCGTTTTACATACAAGTGAATCCATGGGTCTTTCGCCACACGCTTTGATGATGGCTGTGGCAATAGCTGCATCGGCAAGTTTTACCAGTCCAATTTCACATCCTGCGAATATCTTAGTGATGGGACCTGGTGGTTATCGCTTTAAGGATTATATAAAACTTGGCGTCCCATTAACCATAGTCGTTATG
>DAINNQ010000530.1:0-1824 GCA_036735825.1 Alteromonadaceae bacterium
CAGCCAACTAATTGAGCCGATGTTTTTTCATAGCCCGCGTAACCATCCACTTGCAGGTAACCAGTAAAGCCATCAAGATAATCAACTGCGCACCGTCCAGCTCTACCCGCTTGATAGTCGTATAAGACAATATTGGGTATAGCACCTTGGCTAGGTGAGTCTGTGCCCGTGCAGTAAAGCCACATGTAACTTTTTACTTTATCCTCATTGATAACTTTTAACGTGGTTTCATCTGCTTGAATAACCCCTTGCTGCAATAATATTTGCTGCAAGCGTGTATAAAGCGGTTTGAATAAATCTGCACTTTTGAGCATCCAATCCGCCATGGTTTTACGGCTCAGTTCAATACCGTATTGTTTGAACAGGCTTTCTTGACGGTAAAGTGGTAGTGCATATTGATATTTACTGGTGATGATTTGGCTCAGCAATGTTGCTGTCGCAAACCCTTTAGGAATAGGACTGGCAGGTACAGGGGCTATTTTAATTTGCGTTGATGTCCCAGTCTGTTCACACGTGCGGCAACTGTATTTTAACCGCACATGTTCAATCACTTTGACTTGCGCTGGAATGAATTCGAGTTTTTCACACCGCTCATCGCCCATGTGATGTAATTCATTGCCGCAACATGCACAGGTTTTATCTTCAATATCATGAATAATAGTTTCACGCGGTAAGTCGCTAGGCAATTTCTTGCGGACGGGCTTTTTCTTAACTGTGGCAGTGACGTCTTCTGTGACTTCTGGTGCAACATCAAGCTCCGCTTCGGCTTCATTGAATAAGTCCCCTTGCGCTGGATGTCCTTCGCTACTTGCGCCAAAGCGTTGCTGTTGGGCAAGGCGAAATTGCTCTTCAAGAAACATAAGTCTAGCCGCTTGTTGGCTAAGTAATTTCTTGAGTAAAGCCGGATCGTCAGGTAGTGAATTAATATCTTCAATCATGCGGTTATTTTATCAAACATACCGCTTAAATTGCTGATATTATTTAGACTGTTTCGTGATCGATAAGTGCTGCTTATGATCGGACGTTATAAGGCCACCGACTCAAAACTAACCGCTTGATGACCAAGCACATCAAAGCCATTAAATAGCCAATGTAATTGTTGCTCAGTTAAATTAAGCGATTGATTGCTGAGTTTGGTTGGCCACTTAAACTTGTCTTTTTCAAGTCGTTTGTACCATAAAGCAAACCCCGTTCTATCCCAGTAAAGCACTTTGAGTTTATCGCGCCCTTTATTACAAAAAACAAAAACGCTGCCGGTTAGAGGCAATAACTGCATTTGTTGTTCAACAATCAGCGACAAACCATTGATTGATTTTCTAAAGTCGACAAAGTCGCGATAAAGAAAAACCTCAGGGGTATTGATAAACATCTTCACGAGGCTAAACCACGAAGCAGCTCAGCAAGAAACTGAGCCGATGTGTCACGAGGTAATGATAATTGTGCCGCAGATGTTTTAATCTTTATCAGCGGCTGCGGCTCATCAATAAGCTCCGTTTGCTGATTAATAACCGTTGCTTGAACAAAATTAGTCTGCGTTATTGTTTGCTTGAAAAGTGACTTTCGACCGTAAAAGTATTTTGAACTAAGCTTATGCTGCTCGCAAAATTGCGGAACAGACAAACCACTGGCTATTTGCTTTTCGACAAGTAGCTTCCAATCATTAGGTGTTCGACGTGCCATAAATTGCCCCTTTATTAATATAGAGCAACTCTAAAATTAAACATTAATAATTAAAATGTAGACGCTAACGCTTGATCGCTTGTTTCGTTGTCGGGCTTAACCAGTTCTTAAGTTATTTACATAACATTTACCAACTGAATAACA
>DAINNQ010000531.1:0-1795 GCA_036735825.1 Alteromonadaceae bacterium
TTAGAAATGGCAATATATGATTCAACTGCCTTGTTATATTGATATTGCGCTAAGCGAATATGATTGAGATACATGTCGGTTGTGATCCAAGGTGTGATAGATTCTTCCCGCTCCAGAAAAGTATCTATTCGCTCTTTTAACACCAATTGGATCAATTGATAATAATTTAATACTTCTATTTTATTTAAGGCGTTATCGCTATCAAATTGTTCGAAATATAGTGCCCCTCTTATGGTGCCAATTCGAAGGTTTTTAAGGTCTTCATACTTTTCAATGGTAAACTCTGAGTCTTTACGGACAAAAAATTTCAGCGGATAATACTGAGTGTTATATGGCGCGTCTAGATAAGTGACATATTGGCTTCGTTCTTCTGTTTTTTTGATACCAACGATCATGTCTACCGTGCCATCTTTCATCAAAGACATGCAACGAGCGAAAGGGCAGTTAATATAGTTAATGCTTTTATTGAGTTTTTGGGCAATAGCTTTTGTAATATCAACATTGATACCGACAAATTCATCGTTAACAAAATTTGCATAAGGTGGCTCTAAATACGTTGCTAAATTGATAACGTTATTTTGTTCCGCATGAGCGCAGTGGAAAATCAACGATAAAACTAATAGTAATTTAATCGATTTTTTACGCAATGTTGTCGCCAAATTTATGTTCATAACGATAATTATAATCGACAATAACCAGTGAGGCTATTTGCCTGTAACATTTAGCTCAAAGTTGATAGTTATCTCCTATACTTACTGATAGCCATTTATTTTGACATTTCGCAATTTATTAATTCGGAGTATTTATGGAATACGACTTTATTCATGATGCAGTGACAGGTAATGCAAAAGCGAAATTTTCATTCGAACATCAAATTATTGGGCCATGGTTGGAAGTAGAAATTGGCCAAAGCACTGACAAATTAACGCAAATATTAACGGCAATTGACAATGTCGCATCGAGAAAAACTCAAGAAGTGTTGATCTCAGGTCATGAATATTCCGTACTGGTTAATGGTGATGATGTAACTATACAAGCAAACGCCGCACTTAATGGTGTTGAGCAGCTACCTGAAGAATTAAGCAGCGATGATATGAGTTTTGATAATCAAGAAGGGGCGAGTTGTGGCATTGACGATTTTAGAACCTTATTACTGTCTTGGGCAAAATTTACCAAAATTCACTAATGGTAAATAATTACTGTTTTTGTTTGATAGGTTCAACACAACAATTTTAGCGAATATAAACAGACGTGCATAAATAAACTAAGATATACAACAAAGATAAGTAAACTAAGATATACAAAGAAAGATAAACAAAAAATAAACAAATTAATGACAATAAGTGATTGATAATCATCTAACTTACGTAATAATAGTAACCACTTGTTATCCCTCAAATTTGAGAAACACTATGTTTAACAGAAAATCTTCTACTAAATCATCATCTCGAACGCAACCACGCATGGTGCCTTTGCGTTATGTTTTAATGCCGATAGCGATAATTTTTGCTGCCATTTTTGTCTTGATTTTAGTGGGCGCAATGGCGCCAAAACCAGCTAAAAAACCCGTAGAAATCAAAGATCCTTTGGTAGAAGTTATCCCTTTAGTACGCTCTTCATTCACCTTTACTATTTCTTCTCAAGGCAGCATAGCTCCTCGAACTCAAACCAATCTTATTTCTGAAGTATCAGGGCAAGTAGTTGAAGTGTCAGATAAATTTAAAGTTGGTGGTTTTTTTAAAAAAGGTGAACAACTATTAACCATTGACGACATTAATTATCAAGTCGCGTTAGT
>DAINNQ010000532.1:0-1788 GCA_036735825.1 Alteromonadaceae bacterium
GTCGAAAATACCAATGGGCTGTGTGTTATTGATGTTATGACTATGAGTTATCAAATGAAATTTACAACGTTGATTTGTGCTGATGTTTAGGGGGATAAAAAGAAAAAGTAAAGTGCTAACTGTTGAACAAAAGATAAGACTTCCAGAATGCCGCAGTCAACTTCAGTCCTGAACACCGTGTGTTCAGGGCGGAAATATCTTATTAACCGTAGGCTTCCCGATACTAGCCGGGTATGCACAATAGCTATTAATCAACTTCCTAAGGTAAAACTTATCGGCTCAGGGACATAGTTAACATACCAACATCCTAGAAGACTCATTAATCATTATAACGAAAATTCTAAGGCATTTAAGAATTTTTTGTTATGAAAAGCGTGTTTGCTTATGGTGTGAACGATTTGCTTTATCTTTAACCGTTTATTAATTGTTTTCTGCTCGACAAGGAGCGTAATTTGGGTTTTGTGAGTAAACAATGGCATCTGCTTTTAATTGTTCTGTAGCAATACGCTCACCTTTTTCAATAGCCAAGTTTAGCCAATCTCTTGCTAAGCGCTCATCATAAAATACCAAGGCCATTGATTTAATCATCTGCTCATCTTGATAAAAACTTGCATTCTGTTTGATTTTTTCTTGCAGTTCTTGAGCCGCTTGTTGGTTATTATGTTGCTGAAAATAAAGAGATTGAATGCTTAAGCCAATTCTTTGAGGTAAGCTTGTTTGGCTTTGCGTGGCTAATTGCACGCCAACTTGATAGCAAATATCTGAAAGCTGATGATTGACATTAGCATTATTGCTTGTTTGCATATTGTCTTGACAAAATTTAAAAATATCAGAAAGCCCATTCGGGAAGGTACTATTTGCGCCCCAAGCAGTAAGAAATTTATTCTGAAAATTTAATGTGCTTAATTCTGTTAACGTTTGTTCGATCAACAAAAGCCTATTGTAATCATAATTGTTATATTGCGTTTTTTTATTGGCTTGAATAAGCGCTTCAATGGCACCTTGATGGTCGTTATTGTTTTGTTTGATGATTGCAATATGGTGCCAAAGAGCCGCGTTGTTGTTATCTACCATGTTGGCTTGATCAAATAACGTTTGGCTGCAAATGTTTTCGTCAAAACTTTCTTTGCATTGTCGAAGTAAATCACTGTAATAGAGTTTATTTTGTGGCGAGTGTTGAAATAACTGAGCAAGCTGGAAAAGGTTTTCTTTAGCCGCTTGAACAAGGCTATTTTCACTATTTTGCTCTATATCTTCTTGGTTTTGCCTACTCTTTCGGTTCAACTCTTTCATCTGGCTAATGATGGCAACATATTGATGATCTAATTCTTTACTCTGGGTCAGTAAGGTTTTGTAGTCATTAAATTGTTGCAAAATAATGTCTTCTTGCTTTTTATTTGAAGCAAAAGCTAGATCTGTACAATCGACAATGTATTGCGGGTCTTCATCTTCAAGCATATCGTCTGTTGAAGAAGAGCTATGTTCGTCTCTTGATAACTGGGCATCTGCAGTGTTAGCTGTGTTATTTTGCTGTATATCTTGAGTGATAGTTGCTGCTAGAGTGGTTTTTTCTTCGTTGTTCTTTGTTTCAGCCTTTGTTTCAGCATCGTTTGGTAGTAAAGATTTACTGGTGCTGAAATAAATAACACTGATCAGTAAAGTTATTAATATTAAAATGATAATGAGTGACGTTTTTTTTGATGAATGATTATCAAGCATGTCCTTTGCTCTTTAGTTGTAGGTTTTAATACCCGTGGTGCATTAATAAAAAGTTTAAATTGTAAGTTG
>DAINNQ010000533.1:0-1787 GCA_036735825.1 Alteromonadaceae bacterium
TAATGGTTAAATTAGAGACTTTCTTTTGATAGTTTTTAGGTAACGCTTGAAAATCCCACTCGGTGATATCTTTGCGCTCTATACCTTTGTCTGCCACTTTTTTAATAGAAGCTTTCACTTTACCTTGCAGTTTTTGTTGCAATAAAACTAAGTCTCGCCCTTGTGCTATGACCTGATTTTTTTCATCAAGTATTTTAAAATTCATCAGCAAATGAGCAGGTAATTCAACATTTAACCAACAATCTTCACTTAACCTCACCCCCGTCATTCGTAACAGTTGTTTTGCTATAGCTTGTTGTAACGTCAAGTCACTGGCTTCGATATCAGCTAGGCACGCATCAGCATAATTTGGAGCTGGTACAAAATTTCGTCTTAATGATTTTGGTAAACCTTTAATTAAGGCAATGATCAACTCATAACGCAACGCAGGTATTTGCCAATCAAAACCCACATTTTGCACTTGATTAAGTATACCAACAGGTATCAGTACACTCACGCCATCGTCAATATCTCCTGGGCTAAAATGATATTTTAGGGCAAAAGTTAATTGCCCTTGTTGCCAGCTATCAGGATATTCGACTTTGCTGACTGTTTGGCTTTCTTCATTGAGTAAAAACTCACGGGTAAAGTTCAGCAGTTTCGGCTGTTGTTCTTTAGTTTTTTTCCACCACGCTAAAAAGCTCCGTTGGCAAATAACCGATTCAGGTATTTTTTCATGGTAAAAATCGTATAGTTGTTCTTCATCAATTAGAAAATCTTTACGTCGTGCTTTTTGCTCTAATTTTTCTACTTCTTTAACTAAATCATTATTTCGTCTAAAAAATGACTCTTTTATATACGCATCGCCGTTAACTAAAGCTTCGCGGATAAAAATTTCTCGACAAGTAACGGGCTCTATTTGATTAAAATTCACTTTGCGCTTGCTAACGATCACCATGCCATATAGTGACACCTGCTCGTATGCCATTACCGCACCTTGTTTTTTCTTCCAATGCGGCTCAGAGTAACTTCTTTTTAATAGATGTTCAGCCATAGGCTCGATCCATAAAGGATCAATTTTCGCGACCATACGCGCAAACAAACGACTTGTTTCAACAAGCTCTGCCGCCATGATCCACTTAGGTGGCTTTTTCGCTAGCGAAGAGCCTGGGAAAATATAAAATTTAGAACCACGTGCCCCTTTAAATTCTTTATTTTCATCAAGTTGGCCTAAATGACTTAATAACCCCGATAACATCGCTTGATGGATAATATCTTGCGCTTGGTTATTCTCATCATTGAGTTCAAGTGAAGAGAGTTTGATATTCATATCTTTTAAGGCCAGTTTTAATTGGCTGTAGATGTCTTGCCATTCTCGAATACGAATATAAGAAAGAAACTCTTTTTGGCATAGCTTTCTAAATTGATTGTTCGTCAGCGCTTTTTGTTGCTCATTGATATAAGTCCACAAATTTAAAAAGCTGAAAAAATCAGATTGTTTATCTTTAAAACGTTGATGCTTTTCATCAGCCGCTTGTTGTTTTTCATGAGGGCGTTCTCGAGGATCTTGAATGCTGAGCGCACTAACAATGATAAAAACTTGTTTAATACAACCTAAATCAATGGCAGTTAAAATCATTTTTGCCAGCCGTGGATCGACTGGAAACTTAGCCAATAACTGCCCTGCTTTGGTTAATTGTGTGATCCCTTTACGATTTTGAGTGGCATTAAGCTCTTCAAGTAAACGCACGCCATCGTTAATATTGCGGTTATCAGGCGGTTGCACAAAAGGAAAGTCAGCTATGTTG
>DAINNQ010000534.1:0-1782 GCA_036735825.1 Alteromonadaceae bacterium
TTTGAGCAGTTTCTTCATCTTCCACCATTTCTAGGTATGATTACTGGGATATCTTTTCTTTTCTTTTTCTCTTATTATTTAAAGCTTTTAGACAAAAAAGTCGTAGATAACACGACAGAATTTAATATTTTTTCAAAAGTTGCTAAAGCCGAATGGGATACCTTGCTATTCTTCTTTGGAGTGATTTTTTGTGTCGGTGGTTTAGGCACTATTGGATATCTAGCCAATGTTTCCCATCTCATTTACGATGGGCTTGGACCAACTAGTGCCAATATCATTGCAGGGCTATTATCTGCGGTGGTCGATAATATTCCAGTTATGTTCGCCATTTTAACCATGAATCCGGAAATGAATACTTTTCAATGGCTACTTGTCACTATGACCGCAGGTGTTGGTGGAAGTCTTCTTTCGGTTGGTTCTGCAGCTGGAGTTGCTTTAATGGGGCAATCAAAAGGAATGTATAGTTTCTTTGGCCATATGAAATGGAGCTGGGCAATCGCTTTAGGTTATGGCGCTGGTATTTATGTGCATTTTCTGTTCAACAGCTAATTTATGATCTTTGGGCATTAACACGCCCTATACTTTTATTTAAACGTTCATATTTTCTTAAATAAAAAAACCAAGGTGTTTATACCTTGGTTTTTTTGCCTAACTCAACAGTGTCAATCACTACATATTCGGGTAATTTGGTCCGCCTGCACCTTCAGGTGTTACCCAAGTAATATTCTGGCTTGGGTCTTTAATATCACAAGTTTTACAGTGAATACAGTTTTGTGAGTTAATGACAAACTTCTGCCCTTCTTCCGTTTCTTCAACCTCGTAGACACCTGCAGGACAATAGCGCTGTGCTGGCTCTAAATATTTGCTCATATTTACAGATAACGGAATAGTTGCATCAGTAAGTTTCAGGTGACACGGCTGCTCTTCTTCATGATTCGTATTAGATAAAAATACCGAAGATAATTTATCAAAACTCAACTTATTATCAGGTTTTGGATATGTGATCACTGCGCATTCTGACGCTAGTTTTAGCTGCTCATGATCTTTTGAATCATCGGTAAAGTTAACAGGTAATTTACCACCGAAGAAATTCTGATCAACCGTATTAAATACCCCGCCCCAGAATGTCCCAAATTTATGCATGGCTGGACCAAAATTACGGGTATTGTATAACTCATCATATAACCATGAATTTTTATAACTATCAGTAAATGCGAGTAAGTCTTTTCCGCCCTCGTCACCGCTGGTAATGGCTGAAAAAATGGTTTCTGCAGCCAACATGCCTGACTTCATCGCCGTATGATTACCTTTGATCTTGGCAAAATTAATCGTACCTGCATCACAACCAACAATAACAGCGCCTGGCATGGTCATCTTAGGTAATGAGTTAAAACCACCTTTAGCCATCGCTCGTGCGCCGTAAGAAACGCGCTTGCCGCCTTCAAGATACTGAGCAATTTTAGGGTGATGTTTATAACGTTGAAATTCATCAAATGGGCTTAAATGCGGATTGCTATAATTTAAATCGACAATCAAACCAACAAACACTTGGTTGTTTTCTGCATGATACAAATAACCACCACCTGTCGTGTCTTTGTCTAATGGCCAACCAGCAGTATGAACAACTAAACCTTCTTGATGATTTTCAGGGGCTATATCCCAAATTTCTTTAAAACCAATGCCATAATGCTGAGGTGATTTATCAGCGTCTAAATTAAATTTAGCAATTAATTCTTTCCCTAAATGTCCACGACAGCCTTCGGCAAATACCGTGTATTTAGC
>DAINNQ010000535.1:0-1780 GCA_036735825.1 Alteromonadaceae bacterium
ATGCGACTGTCTAATTTTTCTCTACGCAAAGAAACCGTTTTAGCTTTTGGAAGATATTCATCACTAACCGCTTCAACAATAGGACCTGCCTCACCACCTACTATCTCTAATAATAATTGTGTAGCTCGTTCCATTGCATCACGTTGTAGTTGTGGGTCGATACCACGCTCATAACGATGTGACGAATCAGTATGTAAACCGTACTGACGCGCCTTACCTAAAATAGCTAAAGGAGCAAAAAACGCACTTTCTAAAAAGATATCTTTACTTGGATTATCTGTGTCAGTACTAACACCTGAATCTTTACCACCAAAAATACCCGCCATAGCAAGTGCTTTGGTTTTATCAGCAATCACCAAAGTTTCCGTTGATAAAGTCACTTCATTACCATCAAGTAATGTTAACTTTTCGTCTTTGTTGGCAAAACGCACATCAATGCTGCCGTCAATTTTTGCTAAATCAAAAGCATGCATCGGATGCCCCTGCTCTAAAAGCACAAAATTTGTTACATCAACTACAGGATCAATTGAACGAGTGCCACAACGACGTAATTTTTCAACCATCCATAATGGAGTTTGAGCATTCACATCGATATTTTTGATCACACGTCCTAAATACCGAGGACAAGCTTGTGGGGCTGATAAGGTAATATCTAATACTTCATCATGATTTGGTGCAACCGCTGATATTTGTGGCTCACAAACAGCGATATTATTTAACACACCAACTTCACGAGCTAAGCCTTTTAAGCCTAGGCAGTCACCGCGGTTGGCAGTTAAATCTACGTCAATAGTAACGTCATTAAGGTCAAGGTATTCACGTACACAAACACCTATTGGCGCATCTTGTGCTAATTCAATAATCCCATCGCTGTTATCAGCTAAGCCTAATTCAGATTCACTACAAAGCATACCGTGAGATGGAACACCACGTAATTTCGCTTTTTTGATTTTAAAATTACCAGGCAATACAGCGCCTACAGTGGCAACCGCAACCTTTAAACCTATACGACAGTTTTTAGCGCCACAAACAATATCGGCAAGTTCACCACTATTGTAATCAGGGCCTAAATTTATTTTTGTCACTTGTAGCTTATCGGCGTCTGGGTGAGGACCACATTCAACCACTTCACCAATTAATACACCGCTAAATTCACCAGCAACAGGCTCTACAGCATCAACTTCTAAACCAGCCATAGTAATTTGATGAGACAATTCATCAGATGAAATAGCAGGGTTTACCCACTCACGTAACCAAGATTCACTAAATTTCATTATTTGGCTTTCCTACTTGAACTGTTTTAAGAAGCGAAGATCATTTTCAAAGAATGCACGTAAGTCATTCACCCCATAACGAAGCATAGTTAAACGCTCAACCCCCATGCCAAAGGCAAAGCCTGTATAAACTTCTGGATCAATTCCTACAGATTTAAGAACGTTAGGGTGAACCATGCCACAACCTAATACTTCTAACCATTTACCATTTTTGCCCATCACATCAACTTCAGCTGAAGGCTCTGTAAATGGAAAATACGACGGACGGAAACGAATTTCTAAGTCTTCTTCAAAAAAGTGATGCAAGAAGTCATGTAATATTCCTTTTAAATGCGTAAAAGAAACATCTTTATCCACCATTAAGCCTTCTACTTGATGAAACATCGGCGTATGAGTTTGGTCGTAATCATTTCGATAAACTTTACCCGGAGAAATAATACGCAGTGGCGGTTGTTCTTTTTCCATGGTACGGATTTGAACACCAGAAGTTTGCGTACGTAATACTA
>DAINNQ010000536.1:0-1744 GCA_036735825.1 Alteromonadaceae bacterium
TTCAAGACCGGTGCTTTCGACCACTCAGCCATCTCACCAGATATCGTTAAGGACTTGCCTTAAGACGAGGCGAATATTAAAGTGTCGCTAAAGCCTTGTAAAGTATTAATTAACAAAAAGAGTTTGTTTGCTAAATTTTTAATCACTTTGCATATCATTCAATCAAATTAGGATAAATATGTCGAATTCAGAGATATGTCGATGCCCTTGGCTAGATACATCAAAACCAGATTATGTGGCTTATCATGATGATGAATGGGGAATACCAGTGCATGATGACAAAACCATGTTTGAATTTCTGATACTCGAGTCGGCTCAAGCGGGTTTAAGTTGGTATACCATATTAAAAAGGCGTGATGGATATCGGCAGGCATTTGCCAATTTTGACGTTAATACAGTGGCAAGTTTTGATGAGCAAGTTGTCGAAAAACTAATGCAAAATGAAGGGATAATTCGTAACCGCGCTAAAATAAAAGCGGCAATAAGTAACGCAAAAATATTTATAGAAATTCAGCAAGAATTTGGCAGTTTTTGTGATTATCTTTGGGGATTTATCAATCACTCAACTATTGTCAACGAAATAAGAACAAAAGAAGATTACCCTGCAACGTCGCCAGTTTCTGATGAAATAAGTAAAGACTTAAAAAAAAGAGGATTCAAGTTTTTTGGTTCAACTATATGTTACGCTCATTTACAAGCTTGCGGATTAATTAATGATCATAGTATGAACTGTTACAAACGTTCACAAATAATTAAACAATATCAACAAGAATAATGATAGTAATTTAAAATCCTTATGTCATAATATGTCACAAGGTCGATAAGAAAATCATAACCAATAGTTGAACTTCTTAATTTTGACCTTATCTTACAAATATAACTAAAGTTCTTAGAGGAATGTTTATGCAATCTAATATGGGTTTTCAAACAGCAAGTCACAGTTCTGCTATTGAAATCAATAAAGTGTTAAAAAATACTTATATGTTATTGTCTATGACCTTAGCATTTAGTGCGGTAACCGCAGGTATTTCAATGTCTATGGGGTTATCTCATATAGCCGCATTAGTCATGACACTTGTTGCTTTTGGTTTGTTATTTGTTGTACATAAGCAAGCAGATAAAGCGAATGGTATTTTTTGGATTTTTGCTTTTACAGGCTTAATGGGAGCTTCTTTAGGACCAATGCTAAATCATTATGCTGCAATGCCTGGCGGTGCTTCATTAATCATGCAAGCCCTTGGCGGTACAGCATTAATATTCTTTGCCTTATCAGGTTATGCGCTAACCAGTAAAAAAGACTTCTCATTTATGGGTGGATTTTTGATGGTTGGTCTTATCGTGGTATTAATAGCGGGTATTGCAAACATTTTCTTTGCTGTTCCTGCAGTTTCATTAGCATTAAGTGCTGCAATAATTATGATCATGTCTGGTCTGATATTATTTGATACTAGCCGTATTATTCACGGTGGTGAAACGAATTATATTCGTGCAACAGTTTCTTTATACCTTAATATTTATAATATTTTCACAAGCTTATTACATTTATTAGGTGCATTTGGCAGTGATGATTAATCTTAACTAAAAAATAATATATACTTTAAAGCCTCGTTTATACGGGGCTTTTTCATATTATTGATTAGGAAAATTAAGAGAAGTAAATGATAAATAAATTAGCGGTAATAATAACTACCCCGCCAAATAACCCTTTAACTCAAAGTGCGTATCAACTGATTGCTCAAGCAGT
>DAINNQ010000537.1:0-1708 GCA_036735825.1 Alteromonadaceae bacterium
TTATCGGATGATTCATTCTCAAACGTTGCCCATTTTTGGTATTCTTTTTCACCTTGAATAACAGCAAGTGAAGCATGATTGATTAGCTCGTGACTTTGTTTGCCATGCTCAGGAAAACTTGCCACTCCAACTACAGCAGATAAAGGCAGGTTAATTTCTTTAACTTGAAAGCTTTCCATTACTATTTGTTGAATAGATTGGATTACAGTAGATAGAGGCTGTTTATTTAATTTGTGATCGATAACAAGAGCGAAACTGTTGTTGTTGACGAAGCAAATTTTTTCTTTTTTGTCCGTGAGGTGATAAATAGCATCATTAAACTCAAATAGTGAAGAAAGTCTTTTAAAAAGGCGAATGAATAATTCTGTATTCATTGCATCGTCAATATATAAAGCCACTTTATCAATATGCTCAGGCTTGATAATTAATACACTAAAGCGAGCGTTTTTATTTTGAGCAAGTTGATATATAAAACTTTCAATATTTGATTTTCGAGGTAAACCACTGGTTATGTGGTAGGCAATGTCGGTTAGTCTATCTTGTTCATTACGTTTCATACGTTCAGCTAAAGCAAAAGCCATTAAGGTTATTTCCGCGATAACAGCGAATAAGAACGCATTTCGAGTAATAAATGAATATTCTAAATAGTTCAGAAGTACTAACGGTTGAATTGCCGCGCCTAGTAACAAAGGGAACCAAGAGAGGATATAAAATTTCGCCCATGAAAAATCACTTCTTAATCGCCTTACGATGATAAAAATTGCGAATAAATAGACAATGGGTTGAAGTGAAAAAAACAGTTTAGTTTGATTGATGACATCAAGCGTTAAAGAGAAAAATGAACATACCACTAACGATATACAAAATAGCATGCTGATTTTAAAGGTTTTATTCTTTTGGGTGTTATAACGGAGAAAATATAAGGTGAAGGTTAATAAAAATATGACGAGATAATAATCAATAAATAACAAGTATTTATTGATTTGATAGGTGATCCAATCTGGAAATATCAAATACCCGAAACCAGTTAAACTCGACAACACGATAAATGCCGAGAGCAAATACCCAATATAAATTAAGTACACTTTATCTTTTAAGGCAAAAAACAGTACAAGGTTATACATTGCCATCATCATGATAATACCAATGAAGGCACCAAAAATAACTTGTGTGTACAATACGCGGTGTTGAAAATCTTGCTCGCTTAATACCAATAAAGGCACATTAGGTGGCCCTGAAGTTTGAATTTGCACAACAAAATGTTGGCTATGGCTACTGGCTAGTTCAAAGGTAATATGAGGGTAGACCTTCTTTAATTTGTCATTATTAGTATTACTTTGTTCAACTAATGCACTTAAATCTTTAGCATTATTTTGCTGATAAATATTAAAAACATTTAATAAGCTGTTATCGGCAAAAAGTACGAAATTTTGGGAATAAGTCGATAGGTTTTCAATGGAAATTTTTATCCAATAACTTTGTTCAGAAAGTTCATAAGGAATTTTTTCTGGCTCAACTTCAGTAAAGTTATCGAGCTGAGATTGTATGTCTGAAATTGAAAGCTCGGAGGTTGGGTCAATTAAGTAAGCAAACTTGGTGATTAATTTTTGTTTATTAGCATTATTTTCACTATCAATGCTTTGTAACATGTTTGCTAAATTTAATAAGATACTGCTAATAAGCACAATAATTAAGCTTACTGTTATAT
>DAINNQ010000538.1:0-1700 GCA_036735825.1 Alteromonadaceae bacterium
GGGATTAAAGCCTGCCTGTGTTTCCGCTTGTGTTGGTAATGCGCTTGATTTTGGTGTGATTGAAAACACCCCAGAAAACCGTGAGCAATGTAAAACATCTATTCCTGGTTTCCCTGATCCTGAAATCACCCATCCAAATATTCGCTTTCAGCAAACCAAGAATTTACCTGATGAAATGAGTCGTACAGACTCAATGCCAGTAAAATATCACAAAGATAAACAGGGTAATTACCAACCTGTGGTTGACCAAAAAGCTGGAAAAGCAAAACATTGGAACTTAGCAAAGTTAAACAGCCGAGAAAATCCGTTAGTATTATTTACGCTATTTGCTCAAGCGGCATTAGGAACCTTTTTACTGACATTTCTTTCTTCATTATTAGGAATAAGTCCCTTCGAACAGTTTGTTGGCTCTGATATGTTTTTGCCATTAACGGTTATCGCGTTATTCATGACAAGTTTTGCCTTGCTCATGAGTGTTACTCATTTGGGTAAACCGATACGTTTTTATCGAGGGTTTAACAACTTAAGATATTCACCTATGGCAAGAGAAGGCTTAGGTTTAGCTTTATTTTCGGCAGGTTGCGGGTTAACTGCCCTATTCGCTTTTCCAAGTAATCAGTGGCTAACGCAACAAGCACAATCATGGTTCAATATTGATTTAGTCGAATTAAGCGCGCAGCTGCCTTTACATCTTTTACAAACATCAGCAGGCGTATTCGCGTTAATTGCTGGTGCTTGTGGCTTATTTTATATGAATAAATGCTACCAAATTAAAGCTCGCCCGTTTTGGCATCATTGGCAAACAACGACATCGTTTGTTGGTAATACCTTATCTTTAGGTGCTTTAGTAAGTGGCGTAATAGTGATCTCAACATTAGTATGGCAACAAGCGGAAGCTAATATAATAAAACAAGCGCTATTAGTTATTGGCTCAGGTTTTTTATTGGGTTTACTCATCGAAGCCATTGGCTTATTACGTCACAATGCCGATCTAAATCGGAGTGAAAATGAAGGTGGCGCAGCGCATTACATTCAATGCACAACGTTTGGTAAAACCTACATGCTAAGAAATACGGTATTGGCTATCAACATTCTCTTTGCCAGCGGCTTATTGGTTTACTCAATGGTAAATGAGTTAACTATTTGGCTATTTAGTGCTTGGTTACTTGCCGCTGTGATCAATTGTTTTACCGCAGTTATCGGCCGAGCGTTATTCTATATTTTAGTGATCCCGACCACTATGCCGGGCGCTTTTTTCTGGAAAAACAAAGGTTTTGAACAACATGCACGTGATATTGGCTTAGCGGATAACCCTGCTACTGGCGTAGCGCCACTTTGCCATTAAAATTATTCAGCTAAAAATTGAATGGGTAACCTGAAAAGGAGTAAGCATATTACTCCTTTTCATGTTCTAAAATTTACTTAAATTGACCAAGTCACTTTTTACTTTTACTTTTACTTTTACTTTTACTTTTACTTTTTATTTATGTCAGGAACAACCATGTTAACGACAATCGAACAAACGCTTGGTAAAACCTGTGTGATTGGTTTGAGTTATTTTGATCATCAAGAATTATTAATCAAGCAATCGAAATTAGCTGGCAAGGTGATCGCCGTTCATGCAGAAAACGGCATAACAATTGAACTTGTCACTCAAGCAAAACCGTCAGAGACAAAAGGTGATGCAAATAAAAAATCCG
>DAINNQ010000539.1:0-1659 GCA_036735825.1 Alteromonadaceae bacterium
TATAAATCAAATCTTAAAATATAGAAGTGAAATTTTTAGAGCAATAATTGTAAAAATATATAGCAAAAACTCAAACGTAAATTCAGAAGCTCATGAAAGAGCAGTAGTTTACATGCTATATTGCGGAAAAAGAGAAAGAAACTGAAGTACCCTTGATTACTAAAATAACAATGACAAAATGTTTGTACTATCAATTCATAGAGGCATGATGAAACCTGTAGATATTGGCAAAGCTTATGATCAAATTACTCATCTTTGGGAGAGAAGTGATTTTGATTTTAGCAATGGTATTAGCGCACACGAGCGAGCCATTGCCTTTTTAAAAAACATAGATATTAACGAAAGGTATCATTCAAAAGTTGCGCTTGATGTAGGTTGTGGGTGTACAGGTCGTTTTATTGATTTGTTATTAAAACATGATTTTGTTGTTGAAGGTCTGGATATTTCACAAGAAATGCTCAACTTAGCTCGAAAGAAGCATGCTGAAATATGTTTTCATCATGAAGATATTTGTGAATGGGAATTACCTAAAAAGTATGACTTTATAACCGCTTGGGACAGCATTTGGCATATTCCTCTTGATAAGCAAGAAATTGTTTTAACAAAACTGATTTCTGGTCTTAACCCTAATGGGATCTTAATTTTTTCTTGTGGTGGAATTGATAAACCAGATGAGCATATAAATAACGCAATGGGTCCGCAAGTATACTATTCATCACTAGGTGTTACTGGCTTTTTTGAGCTTATGATTAAGCAGAGCTGTATTTGTAGACACTTTGAATATGACCAACCACCAGAACTACATAGTTATTTTATTGTTCAAAAAATATAAATCATCAGCAATAAAGTTCTTAATAGGTTTTTGGTAAAAAAGTTATTTAACCTCAACTCGATGTTATTTAATATCAAATGAGTAAAATATCCCTGCAGAGCGCTCTAAACCTGTCACCGCTTCAAGCCAAAGACGGTTTAACAGGTAGAATCTCACTTGTAATTCGTTAATTGGTTCGAGTAAGCCTATACCGTATTTGACATATATTTTTTCGCCAATATAACCGCCAATGGTTAATTGCTCATCAGTTGAATCAAGTTCAACATTATTAATCAAAGGCAGTTTATCAAATTGTTTTAATACGCCAGAGGCACTGGCAAGAGAGGTACCTAAAGCTACGCCAAGAGCCGTGTTACCTTGTGTTTCAGCATCTAAGCCTCGACCACGAACCAAATAGGATAATATTTCCGTTTGCGACATATTTGGCGTCGAAAATAACTTTAATTCAAGCGCATTCGTTAAGCCCGTAATGGTGACCCCCACGGATACATCTTCTTTTTCAATTTTTTTTGTTGCTCGTAAGTCAACGAGTGGGGTATTTGTAGGACCGTTAAATGACAAAACGCCTTTATCTATTGCTAAACGTTGGCCGTAAGCTTTGTATTTACCATCAATCAGTTTAAGCACACCAAACAATTGTATTGGTTGACTACTTTCTTGTTTTAGCTGTAATTCCCCGCCAATGTGTCCGTCATAACCTTGGCCAATTAATTTAAATTTCTCAGCTAAAGTAATGTGCAAGTCAATGGCGCTATTCATGCGTTTTGAGGTAATTATCGGCTGTCCTAAATCGTCGATGATTACGACATCATCGCTAACATCTATGC
>DAINNQ010000540.1:0-1654 GCA_036735825.1 Alteromonadaceae bacterium
GGGTCAACCGTTGTAAAAATACAACGGCTACAAGGTTTAGCGATGTCAAATTCAACATCACCTATGCGAATGCGTTTCCAGCTGTCTTCTTCAAAAGCACTGGTATTGTTAACGACAATGTTAGGGCGAAACTGCGCCATGCTAACCTGCTGCTCAGGTAAACGCGCATTAAGATCATCAAGTGATGCTTGCGAGATCAGTAATAAAGGATAACCGTCTGCAAAGCCAACTTGTTTATCACTGTTGCTGACTTGGCGTGATGATTTGTCAGCAAAAAAGTGTAATTGGCAAGGTAAACCTAAATAGTCGCTCAGCCATTTGTCGTAGTGTTGATGGCAATATAAGGCATTAATTTGATCTTTCCATACGGTCACTTGATGGTATTGCTCACTAAATCTGGCGAAATCGATGAGCAATTCAGGCATGTTGGGAGCCGTTAATACTAAACCGTTTGGCGTGAAATAACTCTGAATTAAGCATAATTTTGGTTGAGTACGCGCGGTAATAAATTGTCCGTTTAACTCGGTTACCACAAAACGGCGATCGAAACTTAAGCCAAAGTCATCAACCCAAGATTTTGATAATTCGATGCCTGCGGTAGATTTTATCGGGTATACATGCAGAGATTGTACAAAAGAAGAGTTCACGTATTTAGTTACCTTTTGTTAAGGGTGAGCGCGTAGTAAGTTAAATCTTCGCAAAATAGCCAAATATTGCAATGTTTACTTGTGGTTAAATGACGCTTTTTACGGATACTCTTTTATCTGCCGTGTGTTTTGTCACGCTTTTGGGTATATTACCGACATGCTGGCGTATCAAATCTGTAGAAATACGCTAAGACAAGTTTTAGGAATTTTATGCATATTCATATATTAGGCATTTGCGGCACGTTTATGGGCGGAATTGCTGCCATAGCTAAGCAATTAGGCCATCGAGTGTCGGGTTGTGACGCCAATGTTTATCCTCCAATGAGTACCCAACTCGAACAATTAGGTATCGAACTTAAACAAGGGTATTTAATTGAGCATTTAGCCGATGAGCCCGATATCGTCATTGTTGGTAATGCTATGTCTCGCTCTAACCCTGTGGTTGAATATGTGTTAGATCGTAATATTGCTTATACGTCGGGGCCGCAATGGTTACTCGACAATGTTTTGAAAGACCGTTGGGTTTTAGCGGTGTCAGGCACACATGGAAAAACAACAACCAGTTCAATGCTGACGTGGATTTTAGAATACGCCCACATGAAACCAGGTTTTCTTATTGGTGGCGTTCCGCAAAACTTTGATTGTTCTGCGCGTTTAGGCGATGCCCCGTTTTTTGTAATTGAAGCGGATGAATACGACACCGCTTTTTTTGATAAACGCTCTAAGTTTGTTCATTATCGCCCGCGTACTTTAGTGATCAATAATATGGAGTTTGACCACGCCGATATTTTTAATGACTTGAGCGATATTCAACGCCAATTTCATCATCTTGTGCGTATGGTGCCAAGTAATGGCTTGGTGATTTACCCTCAATGTGAGCAAGCAGTTACTGACACGCTTGAACAGGGCTGTTGGACGCCTATAGAAAACAGCGTGCAAAAAGCACAACAAACTTTAGGTTGGTATGCTGAAAAATTAAAGGAAGATGGCAGCGAATTTACGGTTTA
>DAINNQ010000541.1:0-1647 GCA_036735825.1 Alteromonadaceae bacterium
CACCATGCAAATCCAAAACGCGCCCCAATTAATAGCACGGGCACCAAAAGCATCTGAAAACCACCCGCCTACAGCTCGAACTAAACTAGAAGTGATGACAAATAACAAGGTCAGCGCCATCGATTGATTCAATGATAAGTTATAGGCTTCTACATAATATTGCGGTAGCCATAAAATCAACGCTAAAAAGCTGCCGAAAACAAAATAGTAATACAAGCCAAATCGCCAAACTTGTAAATCTTTCAATGGTTCGAGTAAGTAGCTTAAATCATTACGTACTGCTTTTTTATAATAATCGTTGATTTCAGGAGCCAGCAACCTAAATAAAATAGCGATAATGATCATCCCAATGCCATAGATATTACCAATTTGCTGCCAACCTAATGACTCAACAATCAAAGGAATTATGATCAATGTGATAGCAGCTCCCGCATTACCTGCACCAAAAACCCCTAAGGCAAAGCCTTGACGTTTAGTATCAAACCAATCGGTGATATACCGAATACCAATAGTGAAAGAGACACCAGAAAAGCCAAATAAAAAGCCGAGTAAAATATAGCCTTGAAACGTTTCGATATACGGCAAATAAAAAAGAGGAGGAGCAACAAGTAGCATTTGCCAAAAAAATAAATTTCGACAGGAGTATTTTTCAGCTAACAAGCCTATCGGTACTCTAAAAATAGCCCCCGTAAATATCGGCGCAGCTAATAATAAGCCTAACTCTGTTGCACTTAACGCGAGTCGTTCCTTTAATTCAATACCAATAACTGAATATAACGTCCAAACAGAAAAGCACGCAGCAAATGCAAGCGTTGATAATATGAGCGCTCGATAAGCGTGTCGATGTTGTATATTCATACGACTCCAGCAAAAGTGAGACCATTAGCGTGATGAGATAACAATTAAAATGTCACAAAAAATCTTGCTCAATCATTGTCTTTTCATATCGCACAGATGAATTAAAACTCTTGGTTTCATTCATTGTGACAATATAACTGAAATTTTAAATTTTTATCAAAAATCCTCAGGTAATTTGACATAAGTCAATTAAATTTCTCGTCATAAGCGCAAACTATTGTCAGATACAAAAATTGTAAAGTTATTACACTTTTTTAAAGTGTAGGAGTTAATAAAATGTCTAATGACGGAAAAATGAGTCTGCTCAATTTTGCAGACCCCAAAATTAAAACGCTACATATCACTTGGTTCGCGTTTTTTCTCACCTTTGTAGTTTGGTTTAGCCATGCGCCAATGCTCGGTTTTATTAAGGAAGCGTTTGACTTATCCACTGCGCAAATTAAAGCGCTGTTAATACTAAACGTTGCTTTAACTATTCCCGCTCGCATTATTATTGGTATTTTGGTCGATAAATATGGGCCAAGAATCACCTTCAGTACCTTATTATTTATTTCTGCTTTTACTTGTATCGGTTTTGCCACAGCTGATAGCTATGAAAGATTAGCGTTATTTCGCTTCTTGCTCGGTTTTACTGGTGCTGGTTTTGTTATTGGCATCAGAATGGTGGGAGAATGGTTCCCAGCCAAACAAGTCGGCGTTGCTGAAGGTATTTATGGTGGTTGGGGTAACTTTGGCTCTGCTGCTGCCGCGATGACCTTACCAACATTAGCGCTTCTTTTTGGCGGTGAT
>DAINNQ010000542.1:0-1617 GCA_036735825.1 Alteromonadaceae bacterium
CTTTAAAGGGTGCTGATTTTCCAATGCATAATTGCATACTTGACTCACTTTTGTCTCTGCAACTTCTGCAGTATATGTGCCACAACGACCTTTACCTTTATAATGAATGTCCAACATAATATTAGTAGCTTTATCTTCATTCATATTAAAAAACTTGGTTAAAACATCAATAACAAAATCCATCGGCGTGTAGTCATCATTTAACAAAATTACATGATACATGGGTGGTTTTTGATATTGCTCTACCTTATCTTCTTCGAGAACCTCTTGGTTATCGAATAATTCTTTCCATCTGCTCATATTTCTATATTAGTCTGTCGCAACAATTTTTGCTGCATCATTTTAAATAAAATAAGATAAATATACTGTTAAATAGTTGTGAAATTAACTTGACTATTTCAATATATTATCTACGATTTAGGCAGTGACGATTTTTTAGTCACTTATTGTTTGTTGATTAATGCTTTTGGGGAAGCATACCTAATTACCGATGAATTTAGAAGGAAGTTGATGTATGGCTCACGGTACAGTTAAATGGTTTAATAACGCTAAAGGGTTTGGTTTTATCCGTCCTGAAGATGGTGGAGAAGATATTTTTGCACACTACTCTACTATTCAAATGGAAGGTTATCGCACGTTAAAAGCCGGTCAGGATGTAAATTACGAACTAAACGCTGGTCCAAAAGGACATCATGCAGCGAGTATTACTCCTAATGAAATAGAAGAATCAAACGAATAAATCTCCGTTTAATTTTTGCTATTTTACTTAGAAAATAAAAACACAGCGTTAACGCTGTGTTTTTTTATGTCAATCATGAACTATGAACAATTACATGTGTTCAATAATACATTCACCAAACTGTGAACAAGTCACTAAGGTGGCTCCTTCCATTAATCGCTCAAAATCATAAGTAACAGTTTTAGCGTTAATAGCACCTGAAATCCCCTTAAGTAATAAATCAGCAGCTTCTACCCAGCCCATATGTCTCAGCATCATTTCTGCAGATAAAATTACTGAGCTTGGGTTTACTTTATTTAAGCCTGCGTATTTAGGGGCAGTGCCATGTGTTGCTTCAAAAATAGCAATTTCTTCACCGATATTTGCTCCTGGCGCTATACCTATACCCCCCACTTGCGCAGATAGCGCATCTGATAAGTAGTCACCATTTAAATTAAGTGTCGCAATAACACTGTATTCAGCTGGGCGTAACAAAGTCTGCTGTAACATAGAGTCAGCAATAACGTCTTTAATGATGATTTCTTTACCCGTTTTAGGGTTAATAATTTGGCACCATGAGCCACCATTCATCGATTGAGCGCCGAACTCAGCTTTAGCTAACTCATAGCCCCAATCTTTAAATGCACCTTCGGTATATTTCATAATATTACCTTTATGCACTAAGGTGACTGAAGAGCGATCATTGTCTATGGCATATTGAATGGCTTTTCGTACCAAGCGCTGAGAGCCTTCTTTAGAAACAGGTTTAATACCTATGCCACAGTGGTCAGTAAAACGAATATTGTTAACTCCCATGTCATTTTCTAAAAAGGATATTAGTTTTTGAGCTTGTTCAGTATCAGCCTGATATTCAATGCCAGAATATATATCTTCAGAGT
>DAINNQ010000543.1:0-1613 GCA_036735825.1 Alteromonadaceae bacterium
ATATTACTAAGATTTCTTAATAATATACGCTAGTTGCTTAAATGTCAGTAATAAAGAAGATAACATCTTAATAATCGTGCGATTTTCTGTGTTTTTTTGCGCTAGATTAATCTTCGATTATCCTATTTTATTGCCGCAATGTTCGTGCTGGTTGTGCAGTATTATGTGTTGTTGTGCGATAAGGGTTTATGTCTAAGCCCCCGCGCCTAGTATATCGAGCGTAAACGGTAAGCTCTTTAGGCTGACAATATTTTTGAATATCACAGAAAATGCGTTCGACACATTGTTCATGAAATTCGTTGTGCTGCCTAAATGAAACAAAATATTTTAATAATGACTCATGAGAAATTTTACTTCCTTCATACTCTATATAAATACTGGCCCAATCTGGTTGATTGGTAATTAAGCAGTTTGATTTTAATAAGTGTGAAACGATTTTTTCTTTTACCTGATTTGTAGTGCTGTCGAGCTGTAAAAGTTCAGGCTGTAATTGATATTGTTCAATTGAAATATCTAATTCATCTATACATATTGCCTCTAATTGCTGAATAGCTAAGTTTGGACAATCTTGTACATTAAAAAGTGTCACCTGCGCACTAGCACCGCAGGTAGCAGAAAGGTCTTTTACTAGTGTTTCTTTAACTAGGCTAGCGTCTTTAAATTTTGTTTGATTAAAACTGTTTAAATACAGTTTAAAGGACTTTGATTCAACTAAATTAGGGCTGGTGCAGGGAAATATAAACTCTGCTACGGCAACTACTGGTTTACCTTTATCATTTAGCCAAGACAGCTCATATCCGTACCAAACATCATGGCCGTTAAAAGGCAGAGCATCATCGGTTAAATTCAGTTCATTTCTATTTAAACTTCTTGGCACGGCTTGTAATAACGAATTGTCGTATTCGCTAATATAGCTTGTTGTTTTGCCTAAAGTTAATTTATCTAATTCTGAAGCGTTGGTATACTGACTCATAACGTTATTGTTTGTTCACGGCATTGTGTGGCTCAATGTCTTATTTTATAGGAAATACTCATTAGATGAAAACATCGAATCAAGAATTAGCTCAAAGAATTTTAGCCTTTAGCAAATTGTATGTTGAACAATATCAAGCAGCGTTAAATCACTTACCATTGGTTGAGGTAGATGACCAATGGCCATCTCCTTGTCTTCAAAATAATTTTGATGATAGTTTCATGTGCTGGCAGCCCGTGGAAATATCTGCCGACTTATCGTTTGAAAATATTGAACAAGCATTAGACATCAAGATCCATTCATCTATTACTCAATATTACTCCGTTATTTTTAGTGAAAGTATTCCAGCCACATGTGAAGAAGGACACTTACAACTGCTATTCGCGTGGAGCGAAGATGATTTTTCCCGGTTACAGCAAAATTTGATTGGTCATATATTAATGAAGCAAAAATTAAAGCAGGAGATTACTTTATTTTTTGCTATTACCGATGATGACGACATTATGTTGTCTGTCAATAATGAAACAGGAGAGGTTTGGGCAGAACGTGTTGGCTGCCAACCCCATAAAAAAATCGCCAATAACCTTGAGGAATTTATTATGTCATTACAGCCCGATATATATGTTGAGCAGTATAAATG
>DAINNQ010000544.1:0-1601 GCA_036735825.1 Alteromonadaceae bacterium
AACGGTAATTGATCACTCGTCGACATAGCAGCGAAAATATCAAGGAAAACAACAGTAAAACGCCTAAAGATAAACTGAATGAAAAGCTGTTAAATGCCAACTCATCAGTGCGGGGTAAATATTCACTAAGGTATTGATTTATTGTATGAAAGCTAAGATGGATAATCGCTTGAGCAACGACCATAGCGCCTAACATTAACAATAGTGTTTCTGCCAAAATAGCCATGAATAATTGCTGTTTACTTGCGCCAATCGCCGCTGAAATAGCGAGTTGATGCTGGCGTTCTGCGGTACGAGAAATAAATAAATTGGCAATATTCGCTGTGGCAATGACCACTAAACCAAATGCACCGAGTATCAAAAGTAAAAGGCTTTTTTTACTATCATTGACTAAATAGGATTTTAAAGGAATGGCTGAGATATTGATGCTCCATCCCTGAAAAAACGAAACACCGTTAACTTGTTGTTGCCAATTGTCATTCACGAATTGGGTTAACTGTTGGTTTATCTGTTCAGTAGTTAAATTGTCAGCACTATTTGACTTGAGTTTGCCTAAAATAGTTAAACCACTGTCATCATTACCCCAAGCATTTCGGTTCGCTTCTCCTGTAGGGTTAAAGTCCCAAGGAGCATAAATATTTGTTTTGAAACTAGGGCCTGAAAGGGAAAGGTCGACATTTTCTTGTGCGACTACGCCAATAATTTGATAGCTGCGTCCGCCAAAGGTTAATTTTTGGTTGAGAATATCAGCAGCACCCAAAAAATCAGTTTGCCACATGTTATAACTAATTATCGCTACAGGGTTATAACTGTTGAGTTGCTCGGAACTTCCAAATGCTCGGCCTAAAACTAATTTTGTGCCAAGCAATGAAAACCATTCAGGCGTCACAAAATTGATTTCTTTCATCGGCTCAGACAACAATGAGGTGATCACATCTGCGTCATAGTAACTTAACGCCGTTTGCTCAAAAACTGCTTGCTTATTATAGAGATACATGAGGTTAGGGTAAGTAAATGCATTACCGTCAACGTTGCCTTGATTAACAAGTTGATGTTCGATGTTAAATAAACGTGCTTGATCAGGATAAGGCAGCGGTTTGATTAACATGACATAGGCAAGTGTTAACATGCACAGCAGCGCGCCTAAAGTTACGCCCATGGTTGTTACCACGCTAAGCGTAAACATGGGTTTTTGCTTAAGGCTGAAAACAGCTTGTTTTAACTGATAGATAAAAAGAGACATTATTCGCTACCTTTAAGCTTAAATTTGTGAACTTGGCACTTGTAAAATACAGCCGTCGAGCAATTGAATTTTTTGGGTGGCCATATCTGCATAACGAGGATCATGCGTAACCATACAAATGGTTGTGCCGTTAGTATTAAGGGTGTCGAGTAATTCCATCACTTGATCACCCGATTTCGAGTCTAGATTCCCTGTAGGTTCATCGACTAACAAAATTGCTGGCTTGGTAATAAGTGCTCTGGCTATCGCTACGCGCTGTTGTTGACCGCCTGATAATTGATTAGGTTTGTGGCTAATGCGATGAGATAAACCCACTTGTTCTAAGCAATGAATAACGCGTTCTTTGATGGTCTTTTGG
>DAINNQ010000545.1:0-1580 GCA_036735825.1 Alteromonadaceae bacterium
ACTAAGTACTGCGGAGCAATGCCATATTTGCTGTGTAATTTTTTAAACAATGCTTGATGAGATTTAAGTAATTTTCGCCCTGTTCCAACATGATAATCACTCACTCGTTTATCAACATATTGAGCAAAGCTTTGTGCAAATTCTGGCTGGTTTTTATCAAGAACTAATACGCGCTCTACTGGAGAAAGCTGACGAATAATGTCGGTGATTTCAGCTGATAAACCAACAGCGTTGGCTTGCTGTTCAAACCTGTCTTGGCATTGTTCAAATGAAGGTGCTTGCACCTGAGCCCAACTTGATGATGACACGAGAAGACCTGAGAGCCCGAAAATAAAAGAACGATAGGAAGGTAACCTAAATAGCTTCATGATGATAAGAAAATCCTTGGTTTAGCAATAAGCATAATTAATCTCATTGTTACTGTAAAACGTGCTCTGTGTTGCGTATGAAAATCAAACAGTAAAGTTCAACACGCTCAAGTAATCAACGAATGATGAACACATAAGATAACAATAAAAAGCGTTAGTTCGCGAGAAATTTTCTTAATTTATTTTGGCAAAATACTTAGCATATCAATTGAAAGTAAAACTAATATGTGAATGTAGCTAACATATTTTCTAACGTAGTTTGAATATCGTCTGAAATAATAGGAAGCAATATACCGTCATCACCTTCAGGAATTGCTGGTCCATCTTCATTAGAATTAATTCAGTTTTAAAATGGAATGATCATAACCCAAATGTCATAGATGCAAACAATTGTTTTACAACAGACTTCTCGGTCGGTAAGATACTCTACAATGATAAAGAGGTATCATCATGAGAGATGCAGAACAAACTCGTAATAAAATATTAGAAATCAGTGCGGATGAAATTCATCAACATGGTTTCACTGCCACCAGTTTGTCGGTGATCTTAACCCGCTGTGGTATCTCAAAAGGTGCGCTATACCATCACTTTGCCAATAAATTAGAATTAGGCTATGCCGTATTTGAAGAAGTATATACGCCAATGTTTTTATCGATGTGGCAACCTGCGGTAACAGTTGACGATCCTATTGAAGGCTTATGTGTGTTTTTTGAAAACATGTCTAAGCAATTAAGTTGTGATGAGGTGGTATGTGGCTGCCCTCTTAATAATTTATGTCAAGAAATGGCCAGTGTAGATGAAGGGTTTCGTTTACGAATTTTAAATATGCAGCAACAGCTCAATCATTTGATTGCATTTAATTTACTGCGCATTGCCGACCAATTACGTGATAATTTAGATTTTAACCAAGTCGCTTATTTTATCGTCGCTAGTTTTCATGGTTCATCAAGCTTAAGTAAAAGTGCAAAAAATAAAGAACTGTTTGATAAAGTGATCGCTGAGCTGTGTTGTTATATTCGCCAATTACGCAAGTAATTAGCAGCTCTACTTGGCCTTCTTATTAATAGTTATTACTGTTATTTCTATTACTCTCGTTATTCTTATTTACCCTGTTATTCCATAAAAGCATAAACAAACATGAAATTAATCTGTATAAGCCCTTTACAGACCGAGCGGTCGGTATGTAAAATATTCACCATTAAAAACCTCCGC
>DAINNQ010000546.1:0-1580 GCA_036735825.1 Alteromonadaceae bacterium
GTTAACTCTTGCGCGAATTGCTCAGGTGATAACTGTGATAAGCGTTTTGCTTCTTCAGGTGATGTTGACCAGACAATAGAACATAAATCATTACCTTGGTGTTTTAAAGATAAAGGTAAAAACGCTAAAGGCCCTGTTTCTAAAAACACTTGCCATGCGGTATTTTGATGACCTTGTGGCGTTTCTATTGTGGCAACTATGGCATGATGATCATAATCGCGAAACGTTAACGAAATATTCATTTGTGAGCGCACCCAAGAACGAGCGCCATCGGCTCCAACCACAAGTTTTGCGGTAATTGGCGCTTGAGTGGCAAAGGTAGCGAATACTTCACTTTCACCAAACGCTAAGTTGGATAATTTTTCTTGAGTATAAAATGTAATGCCAGAGTCTTGTTCGGCTTGTTGCCATAAAGCTTGTCGGATCACACTATTTTCAATGATCCAACCTAATTGCCCTTTATGCTGATGAGGAGATAAATCGTCTAAATTAAAATCGATCTGTCCGTAACCGTCTTTATCCCAAATATGCATATGATGATAGGGCTGAACTCGACTCGCAAGGATACTTTCCCACACGCCGATGTTTTCGAATAACTGCTGGCTTACGGTATTAATAGCACTGACTCTAACATCAGCCTCGTCAGAAATTTCAGCTAACGGTTGGTTGTCAACAATGGCAACTTTCAACGGGCTTTGAGCACGAATAGCAAGCGCTAAACTAAGCCCAACCATGCCACCGCCTACAATTAATACGTCATATTTTTCCATGTTTATCTTCTTTTAATTCGTGCTCTAAATCAGTCAATACCTAGCCAATCCTAGTCAACCCTATTTAATCATCAGCCAATAAAAACTTAATAAATGAATCAGTAGCCCATCAATTTTTCAACTAAAGTATTTTTCACTGGCGTACAGTAATTCATTACTTTCAAACCAATGTTTCGCCCAGCAACGAGTGGAGGTAATTGGTTTGAAAATAAGGTGACTAAAGAGTCAGTTATATCAATCACTTGTTGATGATCAATACGACGTTGCTGTTCATATTCACTCAATAATAATAATTGACCAATATCTTGTTGTTTCGCAAGAGCTTGTTTAATGGTGACTGATAACTGTTCAACATCACGTAAACCTAAATTAAAGCCTTGCCCGGCAATGGGATGAATGGCATGTGATGCATTTCCCACAAGCGCCATACGATGATAAACCTGCTGTTTTGCTCGCACTAAATTTAACGGGTAAACCACTCGGCTACCAACTTGCTCAACTGCGCCAAGCCAACTACCAAACGCCAACTCAAGCTCGGTTTTAAATGCTGGTTCAGATAACGAGTTAATGCGCTCGGCTTGTTCTGGCGTTAACGTCCACACTAACGAGCAGCGTTTGCTTTCATCACTGCCATCATGTAATGGCAACATGGCTATTGGCCCAGACTCAGTAAAACGTTCATACGCCCTGTAGTGATGAGCATTGGTCATTTTAACATTAGCAATTAAGGCGCACTGCTCATAAGGTTTAGTTGATGTGTCAATATTGGCCATTTGCCGACAAACAGAATTTGCGCCATCACATGCTAAC
>DAINNQ010000547.1:0-1572 GCA_036735825.1 Alteromonadaceae bacterium
CACCTATTTCGTGCCATTCTGTCCAATCAATACCGTCTTTGCTGAATCTCTGTTCAACTTTAATGTCAATTGGTTTTAATGGTTGCGTAGTAATGTTGATTTTAGCTGTGTGGTGGCCAGTATTGGCTGGTAATACAAGTGTCTCACCTGCATCTTTAGCTTCATCAAATTCAGCCTGTGTAGTGAACTCATAAGGCTTATCAGAGACGTTAGCTCTAGCCATTAGCAAAGGTTTTATAGCTGCTAACTGCGTACCGATTGTTGGCTCATTAGCAATCAAGCTATCAAGTAGTGCAATATGTTGATCGCCCGTTGTAGTACCTGCTATAAATTTATAATCCACACTATCAAGAAAAGCCTCCATCACGTCACAAAAAGCGTGCGTGTCATCTGCTGCAATAGCTTTCATGCGTTTGTATATTCCAGCAGCACCGAGCCAGCCGTTTAAGCTGTCGCGGTTTATTAGCTTGCCAGTGATAACTTCGTAAGTTTGCGCTTCGGCTAGTGTGTTAAATTCTGATAGTTTTTTCATGATATGCGCCTATTTAGACTAATAAGCGCAATTGTACCACTACCTCAAGCGCATTTCACTAGAGTTAATCCCGTTGCTCCCGCGCTCTGTTTGATCTAACTCATCGACCACATTTACGGGCATATCAACCGCGTGCTGTTGGATAATCATTTGCGCCACTTTATCACCTGTCTTTATCTCTACAGTATCGCGCCCAGTGTTTAGTAATGAAATGTGTAGCTCACCTCTATAATCGCTATCTACGACCCCCGCGAGTACGTCAATACCCATTTTAGCGGCTAACTTACTGCGAGTCCAAATCAGACCCACATAACCCTTTGGCATTGACATTGTAAGACCTGTTTTAAGTAAAGCTCTTTGCCCTGGTGGAATATCCACTGATTCGATTGTATGTAGGTCAAGACCTGCTGATTCATCAGATCCGCGCGTAGGTACTTTTGCATTTTTGTGTATTAAATTAATATTTATCATTTTGAACCCTTTCTAACATTTTTATTAATTCCTCAATCGTTTGGTTACTCGGTCGCGGCCACAATTTTTGTTGCGCCCTTGCTTTAATCACCAATTTTTTTATCTCGTCTTTCATTCCTGACCCATATGTTGTTTCTGTACATCATGCGCGTTAATGTTTCGTAATTCATACCGAGCTTTAACGCGATTTCTTTTACTGGAACACCGTTTTTAATATTCGACACTAAAAACGGCTTAATTATATCGATATGCTCCTTTGGGTATTTTGTGTATTTTCTCATGCTGCACCAACCGACAATAACTCTTGTCGTGATACGTAAGTCGTCCGAGCATTACCTATCATTTTTGGCGCGAATATAAAGAAAACTGAACCTTTATTATTACCGTTTTTGGGTTTACCGTTTTCTAAAAAGGCAATTCGACCATTCGTTACAAATCTAATTTCAGTCGCATACTTGGCAGCTTTCGAGAACCACTTAACCGATGGATCAGCCATAACCAACATCACGCAGCCCACGCCTTGCATTTGCGCTTCAATAGCTTTATCAACCCAAGGGCCAATATCAGAG
>DAINNQ010000548.1:0-1567 GCA_036735825.1 Alteromonadaceae bacterium
GTAGTTCGCACCTAGATAAACGTAACTACCATTGATGCCAAAAGGTGCAGAGCGGCGAGAGTATTTAAATACGCCTGAGCTTTCTACGATCACGTTATTATTTTCATCAACTATTGTGCCGCTGTGTGAATTGCCAATTTTATTTTCGTCGGGCGTTATATTAAATAGGTTGTTAATACCAGCATACCAGCTAAATTGCGTTGAAAGTTGTTGTTCAAAACGCAAGTCGGTTAACACTTTTTCCCCATAAGTTTGTTTCGCACCATCGGTAATGGTGTATCGACCAAAGCGATTAAATGCCAAATTCACTGACCAATTATCTTGTTGATAATGTGAGGTTAAACTTACCCTGTCTTGAGGTTGCCACTCTTCGATGATCGAAATATCTTGCTGTGCAAATACTTGCTCAATACTCAGTGCTTTTAAAACACTATCGTTCGGAGAAAATAAACTCGTGACTTTGGTATCTGTGTAGTTAGCCGCTAAGGTTAACAGTAGTTCTCCGTCTAAAAGGTTATTTCTCCAGGTTGTAATAATATCTACACCTTTTGTTTTCGTATTGGCACCATTTAAGAACACTTGAGCTTTATCAACCTGTTCAGCAAAAATGACCTCTTGTAAAATAGCAGAATTGTCAGGACATAATTTATTACTAATGACGATACGATCATCAATGGCAATATCGTAATAATCTATGGTCATGTTGAAGTTATCTGAAAAATTAATCACGCCACCGAAAGAAAAGTTGGTTGATTGCTCTTCTTTAAGTTCAGGTATTCCTATGGCTTTTGCTAAGGCGCTGTCATTTCTAAAAGTACCGACTTGCTCGGCAACAAGTTGATTGTTTTCGTTAACAATAAATTGGGTACTGATGTTATTAAAATACAGTTGTTGCATCGAAGGGGCGCGAAAGCCAGTACTCATTGAGCTGCGTAGTTTAATCTTTTCATTTAATCGCCAATTAGCAGCTAATTTTATGTTCGAGGTATCGCCAAAAGTATCGTAATCGTCATAACGTATTGCTCCGTTGAGATTGATATTTTCATTGAGCTCAGCGTTCAATTCGAAATATATTGAAGCGACATCTCGCGCTTCATTAACCCTTGCGCTTGGTGCTATACCTGGGAAACCCTGAATTCCACCAAGTGATGCTGATGTAAAGTCAGGAATAGTGATTTCATCTCGATAATCAAAGTAACTATATTCGTCGCCAGGGGCAACGTGGTAACTATCTCGTCGTAACTCAATCCCCAGAGAAGTTGTAAAGTATTCAAACATTTTCTGAATATCTATATTTACCGTTTGTAATGAAAGCGATAAATCATAGGCTTTAGCTGAGCGGGGCATTTGTTGCCTTATTTGCTCTGCAGGTATTTGTTGCTGGTAACGTAAATAATCGGCATAAGAAGCATTCACCGAGTTGTCAGTACGATAGGCTATTTTATTTTCACCGTAGGTATAAGAGATATCCAATGAAATATCATTGCTGGTTTCTGCTCTAAAGCCTAAGTTAAATGAGTTGTCGGAAATGTCAGAATGTATATAGGGTAAATAACCATTGGGGATC
>DAINNQ010000549.1:0-1555 GCA_036735825.1 Alteromonadaceae bacterium
GTTCAGGTGTTAATTTAGTGTTGCTAATGTCGTGTCCGTGAGCTTTGTTATTTGCCCGTTGTGGTTCAATGCATAAGGCACCACGTTTTTGATAACTATAGTTATTTTTACCGATATGGCTACCATCAATGTAATTTGCGGTATATAAAATCATGCTAGGTTGGTCAGAGTATATTGTCATTCTGCGACCTGATTGAGCATCAATGACTTGCGCAAGTGCTTCATCACCCGAAATAGCCGCATCATTTGCTAACCAATAATTGTCATAGCCTAAACCAATTTTTATTTGAGCATCATCACCATCAATGTCATCTGCAAGTGTTCGTAAAGTGGTGAAATCATGCGGTGTATTTTTCACTGACGCTATTTCACCCGTTGGATATGCGCGCTCATTCATCGGTAAAAAGTTGTCAGCATTGAGCTTCACTTGATGTTGATGAATATTGCCTTGGTCATGACCGGCTAAATTAAAATAACTATGCTGCGTTAAATTGATGATTGTTGTTTTATTGGTGCTAGCAAAATATTCAACAATGAACTCGTTTTGATCGGTTAATTGATATTTCACGGTGAAGGTTACTGTTCCAGGAAATCCTTCGGTGCCATCAGGACTTGTATGACGCAATGTTAAGCACGCAGATTGGTCAGTTTGACTGCTTTCTGCTTGCCAAAGTTGTTTATTTAAAGCGTGTTTACCACCGTGTAATTGGCTATCAGGAGCATTAAGATTGAGCTGATACGCTTGGCCATTAAGTTCAAATTTTCCTTGATCAATTCTGCCCGCATAACGGCCAATAATCGCCCCTAAGTAATAACTGTCTTGCTCGTAATCTGCGACATTGTCGTAGCCTAATACAATATCTGCCAAGCGTTGAGTTTTATCAAAACAAAAGATAGAAACAATAATGCCACCATAATTGGTGATCTTGATTTGCATGCCTTGCTTGTTTGTCAGAGTAAATAATTGCGCTTCTTGGCCTGTTGATAATTGGCCAAAACTTTGTTTAGAAATACGGCTAAATAATGCATCACTCGCCATGAACGTTACCTCCAAAATATACCCTTGGGTATAAATGTGTTCAGCGTTGTTATTGTCTCTATAGTATCTTAGCGAATGTGTTAAGCAATAGCGTTTCTTGTTATTTGTTATAAACAATACAGCAGAATCACAATGACTTGATTGACCACATTAAATACGCTTACAATGAAGCATTGTATAATGTATATCTTGGTTTGTTTGGTATGAAAGTTCTGCGTAAAGCCTTGCTCATAAGGATTGAGTTGATTTTTTGTGTTGTCGGTATCATTTTTACCCATAATTTATGGGCACAGGCGCTACCATCAAATATTCAAAACCGAGATAGTCTAAATCGAGAAAGTCTAAGCCGAGACATTATAAACAGAAATAATCAGCTTACCGTTTCTGCAACATCCCATTCAGCTTTTAATTTCGACTTCGGTTTTATGCCGAGTTCGAAAAGCAGTAACGACACCGCAAGAGTGCAGGTAAATGTTCATGAAACGCTGAGTAAGCGAGATGATTGGAAGAACACAT
>DAINNQ010000550.1:0-1545 GCA_036735825.1 Alteromonadaceae bacterium
CTCTTCCATAGTATCAACAACAAATTGGTCTAATTCTGTGTAGTGAAGTGTCTGTTCAATGACTGCTTTAACATATGCAGAAATTTGTAGAATTTTCTCATTGATAAACTGCTCAATTATCATCTCTTTCCTCTGTATAGTGAAACTAGTAGCCATGTAAATTTTTTTGGTGAATATCAAGAAAAAATATACATCTAAGAAGCATGACGTATGTTATGCGCTACTACCTTAGTTATCGTAGAGAATGTTGACTTTGTCAAAAAGAGAATCGTGTTTAATTGTTACCGCTTTGTTACATAAGTGTTTATTGTCGGCATCAAACAATAGTTCTTGAAGAAAATGCTAATTTCAAGAGTCTTCAATTGCTTAATTTAGAGATTATTTGCTGATTACAGCATACTTATTTAAGGATGATGGCAAGGTAGTTAACAATACAACTACCTTTTTAGGGGGGGATATTTAGATAGCAGGTAGTAATGTGGCTTTTACTAAAATCACGGGCTCAACAGGTACATCTTCCCAGCCCATCACATCGCTATAATCGGTTTTTACTTTTGACATTGCTGCGAGTACGTCCTCGCCTTCGATAATTGCGCCAAAAACCGCATAGCCCCAATTTCGACCTGGGTTTAAGTTAGCATTGTCTTTAACATTAAAAAAGAATTGTCGATTGGCACTATGAGGAGCGTTTTCTTTGGCCATGGCAATGGTGCCAATATCATTTTTTAAACCGTTTCCCGCTTCGTTAATAATATCTTCATTGACTTTTTTTATGCCAAAATCAATATCATAACCGCCACCTTGAACGATAAAATCAGCAATGACACGATGAAAAATCGTATTGTCATATTCTCCAGCTACGACATAGGTTAAAAAATTATTGACCGTGATTGGCGCTTTAATGCGATCTAATTCAACAACGATTACTCCCATTGATGTTTCGAGTTTTACTTGTGGAAACAAGTTGTCTGGCTCAATAACCTTGTTGTTTGCTGATGCGGTTAAAGTAAAAAATAGACTTAACCATATATTAGACAATAAGATGATGTACTTCATTTTGTATTCCGTTTCTTTAAATTATTTCCAACTTTTGAATGCTGAACTTGCCTTGAATTTTTGACAATTTATTGAATGAACTGCTGTATTTCGCTGTCATTTACTATTTGCACTAATAATTTAGCCAATTGCTGATTAAAGTCTCTTTCTAAAACGGCGATATCTGCTTTTAATACACCTTCACTTTTACCTTTGCTGTTATAGGTTTTTGTTAATGTTTTTTCGCCTGATTGCACGCGTGCTGTCAGGGTGATAATAGTGGAAGTAGAGTATTTGACCAGCGCTTGCTTTACCGTGATCACTGCATTGTTCACAATCAGCGTGAGTTGGTTGTCGCTTTGAGAATTCATTGTTAAACCATTTTGAGTAAAAGCTTTGATCAACGCTGGTTTAATCACCTCAGCAATATTTTGGTTACTACTGACTAATTCAGCAGCCTGATCTTCTTTTAATATTTCAATAAGATGAATCTTATTTCTGAGATCACTG
>DAINNQ010000551.1:0-1545 GCA_036735825.1 Alteromonadaceae bacterium
GAACAGTATTATTTATGTCAAAATGTTTCTTATTATTTGCAAATACAAGCCTAATAATTTAAGAAAATATTCTTTGCGACCAACGAGTTAACCCCATAGTCACACTACCAAAATGATCGCCAATCACAATCTGAGTATCAGGCATTTTTTCTCGTAGAAATTGATTGATGATCGGAGATTTTGCCGTACCACCGGTAACAAAAACCACGTCAGGTTTAACGCCAGCTTGATTCACGGCTTCATCCATGATCTCAGCAATATGTTTCAATTGAGGTTGATTAGCGTCAGCCATCAGCTGTTGTGAAACATTCACAGATAAATCATCACTCAATATATCCAAAAGTATATGATGGTTTTCATTATCGCTTAGCGCTATTTTTGCTTGCTCTGCATTATTTACTAAATGATAACTTAACTTTTGATCATGCACTTTTAGTAAACGATTAAATAAATCAGGCTCAGCGGCATCACGACTTAGCTGTGCTAAATAACGACGATTACTTTGGCTATAAAATTCAGATTGCTGAGCAACATTATTAATCGACACGGCTTGATTAAAGCTATTTACAGGCATGGGCTTTCCTGTTTTTAATAAGCTATTCATGCCTAAGCTTGGCATGATACCTTTTAATGCCAATTGAATATCAAAATCATTGCCACCAATGCGAATACCACTGTGCGCCAATAGCTGTTGACTTCTATCGGTCTTTTCAACAAATTCAGGCCCCATTATTAACATAGAACAATCCGTTGTTCCGCCACCTATATCAACCACCAAGACATTGGTTTCTTTAGTTAAGCTTATTTCGTATTCAAATCCAGCAGCCACGGGTTCATATTGAAATTCAACGTCAGTAAAGCCGATACGTTTTGCAGCCCTTGTTAAAATATCAATCGCCTGACGATTACTTTCTTGCCCTTTTAACCCTTGAAAATTAATCGGTCGACCAATAACGGCCTTGGTGATCTCTTTTTGTAAATTTTGTTCAACGCGTATTTTTACATTACACATCATGGCGGCAACGATATCTTCGAACAGATCAATTTGTGCAGGTAAAAGACCGCTTGCTCCTAAAAATGATTTTGGTGATTTAATGTAATAGCCTTCCTCAGGCTCTTCTAAATAATTTGCTAAGGCTTTTTGCCCAAAAGATAGCTCTGTCGAAATGCCATCTAAGTCTAGCTCACGACAAATATGATGGGCTTTTTGTAAAGCAAAAGAGCGTTGTGATTTAAACTGTGCTTTCTCGTGCTCAGGTAATCTTTGATATAACCAGTGAACAATCATGTCACGATGAGGCGCATATAACGTTGAGGGGATAAACTGACTACTTTCGCCCAAAGATAGTAATGTTGATTGCCCATTTTCCATAACACCCACCGCACAGTTGGACGTTCCGTAATCAAAACCAATCATAACACGACACCTATCTTCTAAATAAAGCCGCGTAGGATACTGACGATGGGCGCGCGTTTCAAGTTTGAGTGACGTTTTATGTGCTTTCTTTAATAAATACTTGCGATTTACCTAAAACGTTAATATGC
>DAINNQ010000552.1:0-1537 GCA_036735825.1 Alteromonadaceae bacterium
GAAAGCTCACCGTACAGCAAATTCTGGTGATGACGTTTACCAAAGATGCAACTGAAGAAATACGCGGTCGTATCGACGGATTCATCCGCCAAGTGCTTAATCAATGGCATGAATTAAAGCGCACTGATGCTTATATTCAAACAATTGCCACCAGAGTGAGTGATGAAGAAGCTCAAATTCTGCTTAAACAAGCGTTATTGTATTTAGATGAAGCTGCAATTTTTACCATTCATGGTTTTTGCAAAAATGTGCTCACCCGTTTTGCTTTTGAAAGTTCAGTGGCGTTTAACGCGAACATGGAAAGTGATCAGAACACGTTAATGTTACAAGCAACCCAAGATTGGTATCGACAATTAGCGGCTGATAATGAGAATGAGTTTTTACAGCTGGTTAATTTTTGGCCCGTGCCGTTAAGTTTTATCAAGCATTTTTCCAAAGCGATCAATACCCGTTCCGCGTTATCTTTAGAACCTAGCCAATCAATCATTGATGAATTTACTCAACTCACTGAGCAAGCCGTTGATGATTTAAGCTCACAGCAAACATTTTTATTTACGCAACTTGTTGATAATAAACCTCAGGCAGAACAACAAAAGCGCAGTGAAGAATTTGCTCAGTTAATTCATTGGTTACAGAAAGTGATTACCGATCACCGTTATCTTGAAAACCCTATACCCGATAGCTTTATTGATGGCAGGCGCTTTAGCAGAGCGAAAGAAAAATCAGCGTTAGTTGATGTTTTTTCAGCAGTGAATCAAGTGAAACTCAAAGCGAAAACGCTACTGAGTGATATTGCCAAGCTTGAGGCTTTAAAAATTGTGCAACAAGGCATAGAGCAAATACGTGCGAAAATTATTCATGAAAAACAACAAGCCAATTTACTATCCTTTGATGATTTGATCACCACTTTGGCAGATCAACTTGCTGATAATACAACATTAGCTAAAATGCTCTTTCAGCAATTTCCTGTTGCGTTAATTGATGAGTTTCAAGATACCGATCCTGCGCAATTTTCCATTTTAAAAGATATTTATTATCATCAAAATGACAGTTCACTGATGATGATTGGCGATCCTAAACAGGCTATTTATGGTTTTCGTGGTGGTGATGTGTTCGCTTACATGAGTGCCCGTCATGATTGCCATCATCGATGGGTTATGGATACCAACTGGCGTTCAACACCACAGATGATCAACGGCTATAATCGCCTCTTTTATGGCAATGCCTTAACCGAAAAACCTAAAGATGTTTTTGGTTATCAAATTCCCTATTTTCCAGTAAAATCGGCTAAAGAAAGCATCAATCAAAACTCAGAGAAAGCACCTAACGATTGTGCATTGCGGTTTATTCATTTCCAGCCAAATGAAGACAACAAACCCGTTGCTCAAAGTTATCGCAGCCAAATGGCCGTATGGTGTGCCAACGAGATCATTGATTTATTGTCAGATAAATCGTTAAACATTCAGGCGAAAGATATCGCTTTACTGGTTAGAGATGGCACTGAGGCGAATGATATTAAACAAGCCTTGTTTAATGC
>DAINNQ010000553.1:0-1529 GCA_036735825.1 Alteromonadaceae bacterium
CTATAAACATATGCTTAATACGTGTCGATAAAAACGGAAAATATAAATATGACTTGGCAAGCTGATCTTCCATTTAATCAAATGCCCACACTTCCACCAAGTGTAGATGTGACAGAAAACATAGCTATTTTGAAAGCGTGTATTCCTGCTCGTGCTGCGTTAGCTGAACTTAAACAGGCGGGTGATTTACTTCCTAATCAAGGTTTATTGATTAATTTATTACCCTTGCTTGAAGCGAAAGACAGTTCTGAAATTGAAAACATTGTCACTACATCAGATAAATTATTTCAGTATGCACAAGAAGACAGCCATGCCGATCATGCAACTAAAGAAGCGTTACGCTATAGAACTGCTTTGTATCAAGGCTATCAACAGTTAGAGCAACGCCCATTATGTACTAATACAGCAGTTGAAATATGTAGCACAATAAAATCAGTACAAATGGATATTAGAAAAGTGCCTGGCACAACGTTAAGTAATCAAGCAACTGGTGAAATAATTTATACTCCCCCAGTAGGCGAACAAGTGATAAGGGAATTATTGGCTAATTGGGAGGTATTTCATCATACAGAGGACGATATTGATCCGCTGGTAAAAATGGCAATCAGTCATTATCAATTTGAAGCTATTCACCCGTTTATTGATGGTAATGGGAGAACAGGGCGTGTACTTAATATTTTGTATTTGATTGAACAAGGTTTGTTAACGTTACCTATTCTTTATTTAAGTCATTACATTGTGCAAAACAAAGCGGATTATTATCAATTGTTGCGTGGTGTTACTCAAAATGGAGATTGGCAACCGTGGATACTTTATATACTCAAAGCTGTTGAGGAAACTGCTAAATGGACAACTGCAAAAATTGCCGCTGTGCGTGAGTTGATTGAACATACAACGGGTTATATTCGTGAGCAATTACCTAAAATTTATACCTATGAATTAGTAAAGGTTATTTTTGAACAGCCTTATTGCCGTATTGGTAACTTTGTTGATAGTGGAATAGCTAAAAGGCAAACAGCCTCTGTTTATCTTAAGCAACTTTGTGATATTGGCGTTTTAACAGAAATGAAAGAAGGTAAAGAAAAGCTATTTGTTCATCCTAAACTTGTTCAGCTAATGACACATGAAAGCAATGAGTTTGATCGTTACTGATAGACTAAGCTATTAGGCTGAATGAATAGTGATGAATGATATTTTCACTATTTCGAATAAATTCACATGGTTTACATGTATTGCTGTCGCTCTTATTCGTTGAAGTCGATTTAAATAAATAGATTCTTTCAGGCAATAAAAAAGCCTTACAAATGTAAGGCTTGAAATGCTCGCTGTATGGTCTAGTTGAACTAGCTTCTTATTAATTTTGTTTTTTTATTATTATTGTTTTCTGTTAGCGCGGGACAATTTATAGCAAACGGATTTTACGGGTGCAACAACTTTATTAGAGCTTTTATACCACGATTTTATTCGTAATTGTGGTCAAAAAACGTACGTTAAAGAATTGTTAAAACTAAGTTCATGATTGGTAACGA
>DAINNQ010000554.1:0-1526 GCA_036735825.1 Alteromonadaceae bacterium
ATTAGCGTTAGCGGTTAGCCAAGATGAATCTCCACAAGCAGGTTTTACTTTCGCGCAAAAGCCGAGTGATTTAGATATTAAACTGCTGAAAAATTTACATAACGCACTGAAAGAAAATCACTGGCAAGGCGATCGAGATTCGTGGGCAGATCCCATTCCTCAGCATATTTGGCAATTAATTCAATCAGACAAACATTCGTGCATTAAACACCAAGCTGACCATACGCATTGCCCTTTTCACAAAGCCCGTGAAATTATGGATGAGTGTGAAGTGCTCGTAATTAACCACAGTTTATTACTCGCTGATCTTGAACTCGGTGGCGGTAAAATTTTACCCGCGCCAGAAGATACTTTTTACATTATTGACGAGGCTCACCACTTGCCAAAGGTAACGCGTGACCACTCTAGTGCCAGCGTTACCTTAAAGGGAGCCCTTGAATGGCTTGAAAAAACTAAAGAAATCGCGAGTAAATTGTCGAGTTTAATAAAATCGAATTCTGCGATATCTCCTTCACTTAAATTAGCCGATGATAGCCAAGATTTAATCATCGAATTGCAAAAAGTACTCGCTTATATCGACAATAACCAATCACTTTATTTTGCACCACAAGCGAATAAATCATCACGATTTGTTAAGGAAGATGACGCGCCGATTTATCGTTTTGAAAATGGCATCATTCCGCAATTATTGAAAAACTTAGCGGAAGATTTAGCCGAGCTCAGCAAAAAATGTTTAGCGCACACCAACAAACTTTATAATTTATTGCTAGAGTCGGTTAAAGATGGTGATACGCAAAGTTTTCTCGCTGAACCATTATTAGCCGAATCAGGTTTTATCATTCAGCGCTTAGAAAACTTTCATGCGCTGTGGTTGATGTATGCGAAAACAGACAGCGAAAAAGGCGCGCCATTAGCCCGTTGGATGGAAAAATTATCAGGCAAACGGGTCGATTATTTATTATCCGCTTCGCCCATTGAAGTCGGTTTTACGCTTGAAGACATGCTGTGGTCAAAATGTGAAGGCGCAGTATTATGCTCTGCTACTATTTTAGCGTTGAATTCGTTTGACCATTTTAGACGTCAAGTAGGCTTACAAACCAATGACGGCACACAATATCAAAAAGTAGACTCACCGTTTGATTATCAAAATAATGCTTCATTAGTGGTTGAGAACATGAAGCACGAGCCAAGTAGCCCACAATTTACTGACGAATTAATCGAAAAACTGCCGAAGCTGATCAAGCAAGACAAAGCGACTTTGGTGTTGTTTTCTTCCTATTGGCAAATGGAACAAGTCGCAAAAGCCTTGCGAGAACAACATAAAATGGCGATTCAAATTCAAGGTGAACAATCACGCCAGCACATTATTGAAAATCATAAAAAACGCTGTGATAACGATGTGGAAAGTATCATTTTTGGCACTCAAAGTTTTTCAGAAGGGCTTGATTTACCAGGTAAATATTTAACCAATCTGATCATTACCAAATTACCTTTTTCTGTTCCCACCTCACCGGTTGAAGAGGCTC
>DAINNQ010000555.1:0-1486 GCA_036735825.1 Alteromonadaceae bacterium
TGGCTTAAGTAATAACTTTTTCGGGTGATGATGATTTAATACCGTCTCAATTAAATAATACGGAAAACTCCAAACATGCAACAAATAAGCACCAACTTGGCAATGATCGGTGGAGAATATCCGTTTTTCTAATTCAATATCTCCAGAGGTACGGGCAGAGTTTGCAAAATATTTGAGCGTTAATGCTTTGTCGATTTCAAACAACACTAATTTACCAATATCATGTAATAAACCCGCTAATAAAGTGTCCTGCTTTAATTCGGGTGAAACTAACGAGGCAGCAAATCGAGCCGTTGATAGCGCATGTAATTGTTCATCAATTAATGAAAAATTAGGAATATCAGGCTGATAAGCAAACATTTCGGACGTCATCACGATACAACTTAAGGTATCAACGCCCATTTTTGTGATCGCGTCAGTAATGTTGGTTAACGGTTTATCTGTTTGCGCAAACGTATTATTAGTAAATTGCAACACTTTGGCACAGAGCGCAGGATCTTGCGTGATGATCTCAGCTATTTTATCGGAATCTGTGTTGGCATTTTTTAAAATCGCATTTAACTGCATGTACACTTTCGGTGGGCTAGGCAGTGTTTTAACTTTCGCTACCGACTTTACAATCACATCTTTGGTGATCGCTTGATGATTTTTTTGAAAAGATAAAATGGTTTTAAAAATGTCTTCAACTTTCAACGGTTGTTGAAAAACATAATGCGCTTTGTTGGCAACTTGCTTATCAAGCTCTTGCAAACACGCTATGCGAACAAGCGTTGGAAATTTAATAGAAATAACTTTTAACAAATTTGCGATATTCGTTTTAGCTAACTTATCAGCACTGATGACAATATCAAATTTGTGCTTTTGAAGTAACTTCAAACCAACGAGCGGGTCTGTCACTCTGGCTGTTTGACAAGATTGGCGTTTTAATAGCTCATTCAAGTGCTCTAACGTTTGTTCGGCTTTATCAATCAGCAGTATTTTCATTAAATTTCCTACAATAATCCTAGGGGCTCTTTAACACTTGTTTAATTGCAATAAGCTCAACAGAACTTAAAAGTTGCTATTCAATTACATACGTTCCATGGTTTCTATGCCTAAAATATCTAAACCTTGTTTTAATGTTTTAGATATTTGTAGACATAAAGCTAAACGAGCTTGTTTCACATTCTCTTCAATGTCATCTTTAAGAATAGGGCAGGCCTCGTAAAAGCTCATATATAAACTTGCTAATTCGTATAAATAATTACACAACAAATTAGGCGTACATTCATTGATCACCGCATCAAGCACATCTTCCAGTTGAAGTAACTTTAACGCTAATGCTTTTTCTTGTGGAGCTAAAATGCTGAAGTCAGTCAACGAGGTCTGTTGCTCAACACCTGCTTTTGTAAATATGCTCTGAATTCGTGAATAAGCATATTGTAAATAAGGCGCAGTTGCTCCTTCAAAGCTCAGCATGGTTTTCCAGTTAAAAATATAATCACTG
>DAINNQ010000556.1:0-1485 GCA_036735825.1 Alteromonadaceae bacterium
TGTGCAGACATGAACAGCTCAGGATCGTTTGACTTTATATGCTCAACTCTTGATATCGCTTGTGGTAAATCAAGATCTGCCGCTTTGATAAGCCACATCAAGCCCATGGTGTGATCTTCTTCTACTCCTTCACCTAAAAAGTATGAACGCCCCATTGCCCCCATGGCTTTTGCATGCTGATTATTTGCTGCTTCTTTAAATAAATCAAAGGCAGAGTCAAACTCACCATTTTCTCTTAACTCCATAGCTTGAGAGAATAATTCGTCACAATCAGTTTCACTGTGAACTTGAAACTCTGCTTCGTTTTCTAATTCTGAATTTAAGTTCTCAACTGCATTTTTTTCAGCATCATTGTTTGAATCAAGCGGGTCAGGCGTTGCAGAATCTTTTGAACTATTGCTTTTAGGGGTTGGTAAACTACTCTTTTTTTGCGTATTAAACTCATCAGCAAAAAAATCATCATTATCAAAGATATCTTTGACGTTGATTTGCTTATTTTTTTCAGTCAATAAACAAGCCATAACTGCATCGTAACGGGTGTTAAGCTGCTCAATCGTGGTTTGTTGTCTAGCAATTTGTTCTTTGTAATAGGCAATGTCTTGATGTAGTTGACTTATTGTGCTCTGACTTTGCTCTAGTTGAAGGTTATGGGCATGCTTTAAACTGTCTATATGGTCTTTATTTGCTGAATCTAACCGAGATTGCTGTTTAGTGTTATAGGTTTCAAAACGATTAAGGACAGACTCAATGCTATTCTCATAATTAGATTTCATCTTTTCGAACCAACGAAATACTTGGCTCGGAACCTTTTGACTTCCATCAGACATATAAATTAAAGCTCGTTTGATTAGTATTAAGATTACCTTAATAACAGACAACAATTAAATCAATCACCTTTGATTTTTATTTTGGCTATGTTCCCTTAAATTGTTGCTATACTGTATATAACATCAGTAAGTGGGCATTTTGTCATGATACCAGCACAATTTAAAAAGCTATTAGTGGCGTTAAAGCACCTAACAGATAAGCAAACTAAAGATGTAGAGTGGTTTCTAAAAGGAGATAACTTAATTCAGCCAATCATTGCTGAGCTTGCGCAGCGTATGATTGATGAACCAGAGTGTCCTCATTGCCATAGTTGCTTGATCAATCGGCATGGTAAAGCAGGAGCTATGCAAAGGTATCGCTGTAAAAATTGCACTAAAACGTTCAATGCCGTGACTAAAACGCCCTTAGCGCGGTTGCAACATAAAGAAAAGTGGCTGGATTACTTACAATGCATGATCAATGGCAAGGTGCTAAGAGCATCAGCATCCGATTGTGATATTGACTTAAAAACATCATTTAGATGGCGACACCGCTTTCTTCAACTGCCTGCGACCATGAAGGCAACTTTACTTGAAGGAATTGTTGAAGCTGATGAAACTCTATTTGCACGCTCAGAAAAAGGAAGTCGCACACTTGAGCGAAAGGCAAGAAAAAGAG
>DAINNQ010000557.1:0-1473 GCA_036735825.1 Alteromonadaceae bacterium
TGCTTTATCTGTTCAGGTGTTATGACTACCTTAGCGTTATATACTGAGATTAAATCTAAACAGTTTTCTAATAAATTTAATAAGCGGCGAGCATCACCGTCAGCAAGTTTGATTAATTGTTGATCCGCCTGCCGTTCAAATTGTAGTTGTGTATCATTTGCCTGTTGTAAATATGCAATGGCATGAGTTAATACTTGCGCTAATTCATCTTCTTGCAGTTTTTTAAGGGTATAAACTCGTGCTCTTGATAACAGAGCTTGATTTAACTCAAAGGCAGGGTTTTCTGTTGTCGCACCAATAAAAATAATAGTGCCGTCTTCAATATGCGGTAAAAAAGCGTCTTGCTGAGATTTATTAAACCTATGTACCTCATCAACAAATAAAACCGTGCGCTTATGTTGATGAATCGCTCTAGATTTAGCCTTAGCAATGGCTTCTCTAATATCTTTAATGCCACAAGTGACGGCAGAAACACGCTCAATTTCAGCATTTGCATGACTTGCGATAATTTCTGCTAATGTGGTTTTACCTGTGCCTGGTGGCCCCCAAAAAATAACAGAATGGCATTTGCCTTGTGCTATTGCTTTTTGTAAAGGCATACCACTAGACAAAATATGCTGCTGACCTACATACTCATTTAACGTTTTTGGTCTTAACCTTGCCGCTAAAGGTAAAAACTCATCATCACTTTCTAATGTTAATGGTAATTCGCCATTAGCGTTGATCATCTAAATACACACCTTCTGGCAGCGTAAATTTAAACAAGGTATCTTCAATGATTGTTGTTGTATCAACATCTGATAACTGAACTACGCTTAGCTGTCCCGTTGAATCGAGAATCGAAAAACTGGCTAAACGGTTCGTGTTGGTCTCAAAATTTAGCGTTAATGATTTTACTCGGCTATTGGTGTCTAAACTTTGAATGGTATAGTCATCTTGGTTTAGCTGGTTAATACCATATTGTTGCCATAAGGTTTCATCAGTAGACGTTAACAATAAAATTGGTGTATTAGCGATGGAGGTTTTGACATCATAAACGGTTGCTTGTTCGATAAAAGGATCATAAAACCATAAACTACTGCCATCAGAGACGATTAACGACTCCTCTGGTTGTTGAGTATGCCAATAAACTAAATCAGGCTGCTTAACCGCTAACTTCCCTTCACTTTGTTGGAGAACATTTTTCTCTTCATCTATTACTTGCTGCGAGAAAGTCGCTGAAAATTGTGCGCTTTGTGATAAACGCATCATTAACGATTGTTTAGCTAATGCATGATTTTCTGTCTCACTTTCCTTTATTAATTGCTCAGATGTCACAATCTCTTGTTTATTTAACGCAAGATCAGCTCCCTCTTGCTGAACGATTTCAAGCTTAATCATTTCTGTATTAGTCTCTTTAATTTTAGACACTTCAGTATTTGTCACTTCAGCTTTAGCTAATTCAGATGTCGTTAGCAAAGGCATACTTAATGC
>DAINNQ010000558.1:0-1437 GCA_036735825.1 Alteromonadaceae bacterium
GTCGTGATATGTTTGACATTGATGTTTTTGTCGATATTGATTGGCGCAGCAAAAATTGAATTGCTAAGCAAAAAATTTATTGATATCAATAATGGTAAAAATAGCAGTGATTTTCGCTTTGAAAAAACATACCAAACAAACGATAACGGCACAAATACAACCTTGCTAAACAGAATAATTCTTATTATTTAATCGCCCATTACAAAGGATGCAGGCGGTTAAGTCAACTTTTAGCTGAATTCACATATTAAGTTATTGAAAAGTGGAAAATCAGCCTAGTTAACTTATCGGCGGGATCAGAATTTTATTGAGCAGTTTTTTAACATTTCTGCAGTATTTTCAGTATGAAATAATTCGCCGTTTGGATCTTGTTCATTTATTGGTTGTTTTGTCGACAGTAAACAAAAACGATCACTTGTTTCGTTTTCATTATTTAATTGTTCAGCTAAAAATTGGTGAATGTCCGTTTTTGTTAATGCCAAAATGGTGTTAATCAATCTTTGCTTTTGCATGAAGTCAGTTTCTTTATTACAAATTGCCGCCCAAAAGCGTTGGCTTTTTATCCGCAAACTGGTGTCTTTTTCTTGCAATTGACTGGCTAAGCCTTGCTGTAAATGTTGCCAATGTTCTTCAGGCATTTGCAAAATAGCTTGATAGCATTCGTTGATAAACTCACTCATTGCACGGATCAGTTGTTTAGCTTCAATGTTTGGCGATTGAATATAAAATGCGATGCCAGGGTATTTATTGATCGGTACAAAACCTACACCCACTAAATATCCGTATTGTTTTTCTGTGCGCATTTCTTGAAAAAATAACGGTGAAAGCATTTGGCTGGTGATCATCGTTATTGCGTTTTTTTTCAGTGATTTGTCAGCCATAGGATAATAAATAACGCCCGCGTGATCATGTTCAGGCAAATATAAAGGTATTTGAATATCTCCCTTATTTTGAATATCTAAAACCGGTATTTTCACTTGATTGTGCTGATTGTATTGACCTTCGAATGCCTGTTTGATGATGTCTTCAATCATTAGTGCATCTTGATGTCGCCAATTGCCATGCATAAGTACTTCTATAGTAATCGCTGAAAATATACGCTGACAAAATTGGTTAAACGTTTGATAAGAAATTGCTGCTAACGATAACGCTAAACTTTCTGTACTGGGATTTTTAGGTTGCATAACACTGCTCAACACAGAGAACAATTGCGAAATTGATTTACTGTTATCGGCATTGTTCCAGTGGCTGATAATTTGATGTTTGAAGAGCTTGAATTTTTCTTCAGAAAATGAAAACTTTTGCAATTCATCTAACAGCTTTTGTAAAAGCAAAGGTTGTTTTTCACTGACACCTGAAAGTTGAAGCGTTAAACCGCCTTGATGTGAATATAAGTGATAATGAATGCCCGCTAATTCAGCATCGTAATGCTGTTCA
>DAINNQ010000559.1:0-1410 GCA_036735825.1 Alteromonadaceae bacterium
ATTGCCAAACACTTCAGGCTGTGCTTGGTTTTCTAAAGTATACATTAGACATGCGGCTATAATTATTAGAAACATCATCACCATAATGGCAGCGGTAATACTTTTTAGTTCTTTTCTCAGTACAGTTAGAAAAATATTAAAACCTTTAAAGTAGTGTGTTAATTTTAGTAGCCTCAATATTCTTAATAATCGTAAATAGCGTAAATCGACTACAAAAAATAGTGAAATGAAAAATGGGGCTATCGCTATAAAATCAATCAATGCAACAGGTGAAAAAAGATAACGGATTCTGGCTTTAGTTGATGAATATTCTTTATAGCGATATGATTCAACACACGTCCAAACACGAAGAATATATTCAATGGTAAAAATACTGACGGATATTAACTCGAATAAAGCAAACTCTTGTGCATATTGAGCATTTAAATTTTTGTCTGACTCTAAGATAATCGCTACAACATTAGCAATAATAAGCGTTATCAGAAAAGCAGTGATAAATTTAGCCAAAGGGGATTTATGTACAGAACCTTCAATCAATTGGAAAGTTATATTTCTCATATTTGACAAATTGGAATGTGTACCCATAAATTAACCTAGGAGATATATTAGTTTTAGATGCTTAGTTAATTACTATTAAAGCAACAAGGTAATAATAATGAAAGAAAAATCCTTTGTTATCGGTATTACGGGACACAGAGATCTTAATAAAAATACTTTTGAACAGTTGTCAGAAAAGATCAGTGCCTTTTTAACTGAAATTAAACAAGAACTACCCAATACACCTATTAAGATCATCTCCGGTATGGCAGATGGTGCTGATCGCATTCTAGTCAAAGAGGGATTGAAGCAAAATATTGCCATTGATGTAATTCAACCAATGCCAAGTTCGCTGTATCAAACAGATTTCTCTGAAGACTCTTGGCTAGAATTCAATTCTGTTATTGCTGCTGATAACGTAACAACAAAAGTTCTACCGACTGATTTTATTGATATTGAAGGTGCTAAAGAGCAAGGGGCGACAAGAGATCGATTATATCATGCACTAGGGAAATATATTGTTGAACAATCCAACTTTGTTATCGCAATATGGGATGGCGTTAATTCAGGGCTGAAAGGCGGAACAGCTGACGTTATATTGAGTTACTTGCAAGCAAAAGATATAAACACAGATATTAACAATGATCAGGTTAAATTTGTTAGCAACAAAGTACCCGTTAATCAAAACTCACCCTCCGTATATTGGCTACCAGTTTCAAATGATCAAGCTAACTATCATCAAATAAAAGAAGGAAAACTCGAAGCTAATTACTTAACGGGTAAGCAAGGAGCATATAGCATAAAAAAACAGCTTGATATGCCTGAACACCTCAGTATACAAATCAAAGAACTTAATGATTATAACTTACAGTT
>DAINNQ010000560.1:0-1400 GCA_036735825.1 Alteromonadaceae bacterium
ATCAAAGTGCTAAAAGCGCAAATAATGCAAGTTCAGAAATCTCCTATGACGAAACACCACAAAGCGATGTTCATCAACAAACAGCTCCCCTAGCTTTAAAAGATCAACACATTTTATTGGTAGAAGACAATAGAGTGAATCAAATGGTGGCATTAGGTGTACTAAAACAGCTAGGAGCTAAAACGCAAGTAGCAAATAATGGCATTGAAGCGCTTAAATTATTGAATAAAAAGTCAACAAAGTTTTCATTGATATTAATGGATTGCTTAATGCCAGAGATGGATGGATATCAAACGACACAAAATATACGCTCAGGTGAAGCGGGAGAGCATAACAAGCACATATTGATCATTGCACTTACTGCGAATGCTATGACTATCGACAAAGAAAAGTGTTTAAATTGCGGCATGAATGATGTGCTAACGAAACCCATTAACCGCGATTTAGTTGCCTCAACATTAGTTTATTGGCTAACTAAACAGGCTGATAACTAAACTTAGTTATCTTTCGATTTTTTCTGCTCTTTATCAGTATTCTCGTGTTCGTCATCATCGTCAAAAACATCAGGAGTAACCGCATCAACCACATCAATTGCTCCACCAACAACCGTTGTTGTTACACCGACAGCAGTGGTTACTACAACACACCCTGACAACAGATTTAATAAACCCAAATAACAAATCATTAAGAAAGATGTTTTAAACGTCATGCTTATAACCGAAATACTAAAAATTCTATGGTAATTAAACTCCTGTTAAATAGATAGCGAACTTTTTATACAAGATTCAAATAGCTCCAAAAACATACATAAAAGAGCAATACGCCCTATTTTAATAAGTAAATATGATTCATCTATCAGAGTAAATAGTTTATTGTAATAATAATTTTGTAAAGAGTATTATTTGATATGGCTAAAAAACTTCCACCACTGCATTTATTCAGTATCTTTGAAGCTTCTGCTCGTCACGAAAGCTTTAAACTTGCCAGTGAAGAATTATTTATTACGCCTTCAGCAGTGAGCCATCAAATAAAATCTCTGGAAGCATTTGTTGGTTTTCCTTTATTCGTCAGAAAAAGTCGTGGCGTTAAGCTCAATAGTGCAGGAAAAACATACCTCACCTATGTGCAACAGGCTATTGAGTTGCTCGACCAAGGTACAAAGGCGGTTAAACGAAAATATGCTTCGCCGAATTTAAAAATATCGACTTTCGCTACTATGGCCACTAACGTGATCATTCCTCAATTAGGCTTTTTCCAAAATGCTCATCCTGAGATTGGTATTAGAATAGAAGCAGGGTTAGATATTACCGATTTACGCTATGAAGATTTCGACTTGGCACTCAGGGTTGGTTATGGTGATTGGCCTAATGTCGTCATGACTAAATTATTCGATATTAAAA
>DAINNQ010000561.1:0-1390 GCA_036735825.1 Alteromonadaceae bacterium
AACAAAGGGAGATGAATTAATTCAACTAAGCGATATTTATGAAGTAATGGCTTGTTTAACTTTTTCTTTATAGCTACGACTGACTTTAAGCTCTTTACCGTTTTTCATGACTAAGTAATATTCGCCATTGAGTTGGCTACAAAATTTGTTAACAAAATTTTTGTTTACTATGGTTGAACGATGGCTGCGAATAAATTGTTTAGGATCTAAGCTTTCTTCAAGCTCTTTCATGGTTTTACGCAATATATGAGTGTTTTGCTCAGTATGAACACACATATAATCACCTGCAGCGTCTATCCATAAAATATCTTTTACAGGTACACGACTCACCTCTCCTGCATCTTTAATTGCTAGCACATCAGAGTAGTGCGACAAAGCGACAGGATTGTTATGCTCAAGATCATAAATAATGTCAGCGCAGTTGTTACCGGTAACATCGCTGACTAAACGCACGAGTTTATTTTTATGTAATGTACTTTCATCACCGACAATTTTTGATCTTATTTTCTCAAGTGCTTGATTTAAACGAGCTTCATCAGCAGGTTTTAATAAATAATCATAAGCGTGAACTTCAAATGCTTTTAAGGCATATTGATCAAATGCCGTGACAAAAATAACCATAGGCAATTTCAAGCCTTGCTCTAAAATAGCATTAACTACTTCAAAACCATCTAAACCAGGCATTTGAATATCGAGAAACATTAAATCTGGCTGATAGGCTCTTACAGCTTCAATCGCTTCTCGACCATTATGACATTCAGCAATAACTTTAATATCTTTATGCTCTTGAAGGCGAATAGCTAAACCTTTTCTCGCTAGTGCTTCGTCATCAACTATGATTGTAGACAAGACCTTAGTCATAAAGTGTTTCCAGTTTCAAATGGCATTCTGATATTAATCTTAACACCGTTTGGCACATTATTGGAAACAACCAATGAAAAATCAGTACCATACAGTGCTTGTAATCTTTCGCGACTATTCGCTAAACCAACACCATTTTCTCTAAAGAGATTGCCGTTGACAATTTCAGCACCAGGGCCATTATCAGAAAGCTCTATCAATAAATCATGTCCAAAATGACTCACCGATACTTTAATGGTGCCACCTTGTTCTTGTACAGCAATCGCGTGCTTAATTGAGTTTTCAGCGAGTGGTTGCAAAATCATGCTCGGCACTAAAGCTTGTTGGCATTCGTCGTTAATTTCAAATTCAACTTGCAACCTTTCTTCAAAACGTACTTTTTCAATATCTAAGTAAAGTTTCAAAGCCTGTAATTCGCTTTCTAACGTCACTTTTTTCATGGGATCTTTATCTAACGAATAACGTAAAAATTCACTGAGCTTGGTTACCATACCGTTAGCGATTTTATTTTCTTGAATCAAGATAAGCG
>DAINNQ010000562.1:0-1361 GCA_036735825.1 Alteromonadaceae bacterium
GCATTCAGTGCTTGAGTAAGCTCTTCGATTGACTCAACTTCAACTTCAACGGTTTTATCAGGATGATTTGTTTTTGCGGTTTTTATGGCATTGTTGATACCACCACAAGCAGCAATATGATTTTCTTTGATTAAAAATGCGTCAAACAAGCCGATTCGATGATTAACACCACCACCACAGGTGACGGCATATTTTTGCGCGCTTCTAAGGCCGGGAACAGTTTTTCGTGTATCGAGCAATTTTGTGCTGGTGCCTGCTAAGCATTCCACATATTTTGCCGTAACTGTTGCCGTGCCTGATAAACTTTGTAAAAAATTAAGTGCTGTTCGCTCTCCAGTTAATAAAATTCGTGCGTTACCAGATAATTCAAATAAGGTGGTGTTTGCTTTTACGGTTTGCCCGTCATTTACAAACCATGTGATTTTCGTTGCTTTATCACCCGTGAGTTGAAAGATGTCATCTAATTGCGTAAACACTTGGTTGACCCATTCGACGCCACAAATAACGCAGTCATCACGGCTAATAATGTTGGCAACAGCTTGGTTGTTTTGTGGAATTAATTCGGCGGTGATGTCTTTGCTATTTGGTAATTCTGTTGCATTTTTTACACCTAGGTCTTCACATAATGCCCAAGTTACCGTGTGTTTTATGTCGTTTAATAATTGTGGGTCTAGCATGTAGTGTAATTCTCTATTCTTTATATAAGGTCTAATATATAGGGTCTAATATATAGGGTCTATTAGGTTTTAGCTTAACGTTCTCGAAGAATGAGTTGTTTGCCTGATTGGCTAAATTCTACCTTTTTTAATGCGCTCATGCCCAATAGAATTTCGTTTGACTGCATTCCTGGATTTATACTTGCGCTGACATCATGTAGAAAAAAGTTGCCGATATTTAGTTGATCCAGTTTGGTTTGATAAACTCTGACACTGCCGTTTGCGGTTTGTGCAATATGGCTACCAAAACTTTTTAAGTTAAGTTGCTCGGCAATATGGCTAGGTATGGAGACATTTGTGGCACCTGTGTCGAGCAAAAATATCACATCATAACCATTTATTTTCCCTTGAGTCACGTAATGACCCTGCCGATTTTGCTGTAAACGAACTTCCGCTTTTCCAGAGTCAGTCAATTGATATTGTGGTTGTTCATTAGGATTCCATTGTTCATCTAGCATGTCTTGGAAAACAAAAACAAGCAGGATCAAACCGATAACCCAAGATATCCAAATAAAACTTTTGCCTATTTTATTTGAGGTTTGGTGTGTATTATTTTCAGGAGGTTGCTGAGTCATTGCTTTTAATCGTCTTAAGCTCGCAGTATGATAGCGACTAACTTTTTATGAATTTCAGTTCATTGTATGA
>DAINNQ010000563.1:0-1343 GCA_036735825.1 Alteromonadaceae bacterium
AATCAATAACGACAACACTTATACCGTGAGTTTGCGCGCACCTCTTAATAATAAGCAAGGTGCTGGTTATATTTGGGCACAATTCCCAACAGGTGGAGGCCGTGCCGCTGCCGCAGGCATTAATCAATTACCACAAGAAATGATTGAATCTTTTGTTAACGCCGTGTCACAATATTATCGAAGTTAATAGAACTGAATTTTTAGAACTGAATTTTTAGAACTGAATTTTTAGAACTGAAATTTTAGTACTGAAAATTATAGTACCAACTACTTTTAAAGGACTGATGTTTAATGAAGTTATTAATTACTGGCGGTACAGGCTATATAGGTAGTCATACTGTTGTTGAATTATTAAATTTAGGGCATGAAATTGTTATCGTTGATAATTTGGTAAATTCATCCACTTTGGTGTTAGACCGAATAAAAACGATCACAGAAAAATCACCCACGTTTATTCAAGCGGATATTTGTGATCGTCAAGCCATGACTCAAATCTTCACTGAACATAAGATAGATGCCGTAATTCATTTTGCGGGCTTAAAAGCTGTTGGCGAGTCGAATGAAATTCCGTTGAGCTATTATCATAATAATGTTGCGGGCTCGATCACTTTGTTTGAAGTGATGGCTGAGCACAAGGTTAAAAATTTAGTCTTTAGTTCTTCTGCAACCGTTTATGGAGAAAATAACGTCTCGCCATTAGATGAAACCATGCCTACCTCAGCAATTAATCCTTATGGGCAAACAAAATTGATGGTAGAGCATATCTTGTTTGATTTAGCGAAAAGTGATCCTGATTGGTCAATTGCTTGTTTACGTTATTTTAACCCAATTGGGGCGCATCATTCAGGTTTGATTGGTGAAAATCCGAATGGTATTCCCAATAATTTATTGCCATACGTTGCGCAAGTGGCTGTTGGCCGTTTAGCTAAATTACAAGTGTTTGGCGATGATTATGAGACGAAAGATGGCACAGGTGTACGTGATTACATACATGTTGTCGATTTAGCTCAAGGTCATGTCAAAGCGGTTGAGAGCTTAAATAAAATAACAGGATGCCAACCTATTAACCTAGGGACAGGAAACGGCACGTCGGTATTAGAAATTGTAAATACCTTCAAGCAGATCAGTGGTAAAGACATTCCTTATGATATTGTACCTAGGCGTGCAGGCGATATTGCAACGGTATTTGCTGATGCGACAATAGCGCAAGAGTTACTAAATTGGCGTGCTGAACGAAATTTAACCGCTATGATTGAAGATACTTGGCGCTGGCAATCTCAAAATCCCAACGGTTTTGAATCGTAGTTTTAGCTTATGATAAAAGCGAATCGTTATCGTTATAG
>DAINNQ010000564.1:0-1335 GCA_036735825.1 Alteromonadaceae bacterium
TAATGAAATATCAGCGCAATTCTCCTATATTCATATTATAAAAAAAGCAACAGGATCCTCTATGTATTTCTACGCGGCCAGACAACCCATTCTAGATAAAGATAAAAACCTCTTTGCCTATGAGTTATTGTTTCGCGATAGTATTGATAATGTCTTCCCTGATATTGATGGTGACGTTGCAACTAGTAAAATGATCGAAGCCAGTAAGTTTAATATGGGGATTAGTGAATTTACTGGTAATAAACCTGCATTTATTAATTTCACCCTAGAAACATTAAGTAAAGATTATCCAAGAATGCTAACGACTGATGAATTAGTCGTAGAAATATTAGAAACAGTAAAACCTGGCAAAAAACTACTTTCCTTATGCAAAGAACTTTTTGAAGACGGCTATACCTTGGCACTTGATGACTATATTCATCAAAATGTTTGGGCACATTTCTACCCTTATGTGAAAATAATTAAAGTCGATTGGCAAGAAACGAGTATTGAGCAAATTCATGAAATTAAATTTGCGATAAAAGATCATCCACATATCCAATTACTTGCTGAAAAAGTTGAAACCTATGAAGAATACAATCAGGCATTAGAGTTAGGCTTTGAGCTTTTTCAAGGATTCTTTTTTGCTAAACCAGAAATGATGAAAACTAAATCGCTTTCGCCTTCTCAAATGGCGATGGCAGAGTTGTTATATGAAACATCAAAACCTGAATTAGATTTAGCGAGCATTACTTCAGTGTTTCAACGAGACGTCTCGTTATCATATAAACTGCTTCGTTATGCAAACTCCCCTATTTTTAGGCGTCGAAGTGAAATATCAACGATAAAGCAAGCGTTGGTCACTCTTGGCTCTGGCGAATTAAAACGATTTCTCGGGTTAATGTTTGCGACTAATGTTAATCCTGATAAACCATCTGAATTAATTAATTCAGCAATGACACGAGCTAAGTTCTGTGAAATGGTTGCTGGTGACATAAAAGCTCCAATTGATAATTCAATTGCATTCTTAACAGGGCTACTGTCATTAATTGATGCCATTCTCGATGAGGATTTAGAAAGTATTTTAGAAAAACTGCCACTTGCTCAAGAAATCAAAGATGCATTAACCACTCGAAAAGGTGTATTGGCTGCGTTGATCATTTTGGTTGAACAAATAGAACACGCTGAATGGGAAAAAACAGCGGTGGTGATGGAAAAACTGGGGCTAAGTAAAGACAAAGTGGTTAAAGATTATAATGAAGCGATTGCTTGGGCTGATGAACAATCGCAAATTGCTCAAGGTTAAACTTAATTTATATACCTTAATTTGTAAACCTAAGTTAATAAACCTTAGCT
>DAINNQ010000565.1:0-1328 GCA_036735825.1 Alteromonadaceae bacterium
AGTGACGACGGCAACTATTTAGCCACAGGAAGTTATGATAAAAAGGTACGTATTTGGCAAGTAGCCAACGGACAACTATTAAAAACCTTTGATGGTCATACTAATATGATTTGGGGCGTTGCCTTTAGTCCCGATGGTAAAAATCTAGCGAGTGTTGGCGAATCAGGTAATGCATTGCTTTGGGATGTCAACACGAATATTGCGAAATCTCTAGCTGGACACGAAGGTGGCGTTTGGGGAGTCGCATTTAGTCCAGATGGTAAACTGTTGTTAACTTCGGGTGAGGATGACACGATAAAAATCTGGCAGGTTGCCACCGGAGCGTTAATTTCCACCTTAACGGAGCATTCAGGTGCCGTACTATCACTGGCATTCAGTCACGATGGCAAACTACTGGCTTCTGGCGGCGATGACTACAGTATTAAAATTTGGGATACCACCTCATGGACGGTATTACAGACGCTAAAGGGTGATTCATATTCAATATATAGCCTAGCCTTTAGTCCAGATGACAACATTCTCATTAGTGGTGGCCGAGATAAAGGTTTGCTAGGTGAGTTTCTGCAATATCACTTCGATTATGAAAGCAAAACCAACGATGTTTCTGTTAGGCTTTGGGATGTTAAAACTGCCACCTTATTAAGTGAATTGAATGGTCATAAAGACGATGTTAACTCGGTGGTATTTAGTTCAGACGGAAAGTCTTTCGCTAGTTCAAGTATTGATGGCAATGTTATTTTCTGGGATCTAGCTGCTGTTTTAAACAGAAAATAATAGGCAGTTACCCAACTGTACTCGGCTTAGTATTTACAACCTAAATTAATTTTATAACTGGTACTAAGGTAGCAGATAAAAGCAGATGAAATTTTTCTACACTAATTCCTTAAAATTTAGAGGAATTGTTATGTTGAGAAATAAAGTCGCATTAATTACCGGCTCAACAAGTGGCATTGGTTTAGCTACAGCTCATGTGCTCGCCGAACAAGGTATGAACCTTATATTGCATGGCTTGCTATCAGATGAAGACGGCCAAGCATTGGCGAGGCAGTTTGCGCAAAAATACGACATTGATGTTATCTTTGATAATGCCGATTTACGCCAGAGTGAAGCAATTAAAAGTTTTTGTAATCATGCTTTAAAAGCAATGGGAAGCATAGATATTTTAATCAACAATGCGGGTATTCAACACACTGAGTCCGTTGAGACGTTTCCTGAAGCTAAATGGAATGACATTATCGCGGTCAACCTTTCAGCGGCTTTTTATTTAATCCAACAGAGTTTACCGAGTATGAAATCGCAGGGCTGGGGCAGGATCATTAATATTGCTT
>DAINNQ010000566.1:0-1316 GCA_036735825.1 Alteromonadaceae bacterium
TCAAGTTGGATTTGAGCAATGTTATCAACAGAAGCAATAATACCTTCAGAGATCAGCAAGCCAATAATTAATTGCTGATCATCACCGGGCGTGCGCATAGTAATTGCGATGACTTTATTATAAGCGACATTATTATCTCGCCAATACAAGCGAACTTGTAAAGGTTGTTCAGAAATCACGCTATCTTGTATCAGAGATCTGTTGGAATTTTGGTAGACAATTTTACTAATATTGGTCGTGATAGATTTTACGTTGGTAATATTAATGATACTGACCTTAATCAAACTACTATTTACATCGATAATTCATTCTACTGCCAGATAATATCAGTTGGAAGATAAAGTCGATTTGTAAACATTAACAATTGTTATCTAAGTGTACATCATTTTTTGCGCTTAACTTTGAATGAGCTGATTAGCTGAATGGATTAACGAGTCGCTTAACATGTGAGTGTTCATGAGTGAAATAACGTAGTGGGGTATTATAAAAAGAGATCGAACTGATGACCTAAGGTCGTAATGTAAAGGTTTAGAATTGTTTAAAATTGGACATAAGAGCTAGAAAATATAAAAGCTAAGTTGTTTAAATTCAAACTTAAGAATTGGTTGCGGGAGCCAGATTTGAACTGACGACCTTCGGGTTATGAGCCCGACGAGCTACCAGGCTGCTCCATCCCGCGTCCGAATGACCTCTTGCGAGGTAAGCCAATAACGTTTTAGTTCTGTTATTAAGGAACTGCTTCACTGCTGTGAAAGCGAGGCGTATCTTAAGGATAGTTAATCGATAATGCAAGGCGTTTTATGAAGTTTTTTACATTTTTCGTCGTATCGACTATTTGTTCAACAAATCGTGCTAAAAGCAACCAATCTTAACGAATTAAAACGATGAAACCCGTAAAATACCTATAAGTCATTAGCGTCTTTGTTTATAATCGCGCACAGTTATTTTCTGGAAACTCATTATGCATCAATTTTTAGCACTCACATCTCCCGGTATCGAAATCTTACTTGCTGAAGAAGTTTCTTCTCTTGGTGCTGAAAACGTTGTTCAAAAACCTGAAGGGGTCTATTTTTCGGCGAGTATGAAAACGGCATTTGAAGTATGTCTTTGGACCCGCTTCGCCACCCGTGTTTTGTTAAATATTGGTGAAGGGCCATCAAACAATAAAGAAGAATTATTTGAATCAGCCCTTGCGATAAACTGGTCATCTTTATTTAATTCAAATTCAACATTTGCCATCGATTTTGTTGGCAAAAGTGAAGAAATACGTAATAGCCAATTTGGTGGATTAACCGTAAAAGATGCTGTTGTTGATC
>DAINNQ010000567.1:0-1313 GCA_036735825.1 Alteromonadaceae bacterium
CTCTTCCTGAAAACAGCACAAAATAGCTGGCATATCTTTAACAAATAATTAACCTAAGCTATTGCTCATGTTTATATGATAAACAAAAGATGATGCTTAGCAATTACATGGAAATTAATGGTTACCCTATGAATTATAAAGAAATAACTAGTGTTCTTTTTGTCTGTATGGGCAATATTTGTCGTTCTCCGAGTGCTGAAGCTGTTTTTCGTCACAAGGCAAAAGCATTAGGCATTGATTTAACGATTGATTCAGCAGGCACCATTGGTTCTCACGCAAGAGAAAAACCTGATCATCGAGCACAAAAAGTGGGTATTGCCAAAGGATATTCTTTCGACAATATTAAAGCGAGAAAGGTCAGTGTTGACGATTTTGAAAAGTTTGATGTGATCCTTGCTATGGATGAACAAAACATTAAAGATCTTAATAAAATAGCACCTAGTCATTTATCGAACAAAATAAGATTGTTTTTAGAGTTTGCTGAAAATCATCAAGATACTGAAGTACCTGACCCGTATTATGGTGGTGCTAGAGGCTTTCAGTATGTTTTAGACTTAGTGGAAGATGCTAGTGATGGCTTGCTAAAAAGAATCATCAGCGAGTAAGCCTATTTTTTACAAGCGCTTGCTTGATGTATAAAAGCCAAGTCATTCGACTTGGCTTTTTAGTGGGTTTCGCTTACATGTTGCGAGCTTTGTTTGAAATATTGTTACTTATTGGCTCAGCTTAAGCTTAACCTTTTAATAAATTGTTAATCTATTAATCGGTTCAACAATAAATCGGTTCATACCCACAACAGTAAAAGCGTCAAAAATCGTTATACTCTTAGTGCTTTCTCACCACGAGCAATGCCGACACAACCAGAACGGACAGACTCAATAATTTCTGTTTCATTGGCAAGTGTTTGAATAAACGCATTGATTTTATCTGCGTCACCCGTTAACTCTATTGTATAAACCTGTTTACCTATGTCGATAATGGCACCACGGAAAATATCGGTAATGCGTTTTACTTCAGTTCTCGACTTATCATTCATCGCTAATACTTTGATCAAGATAATTTCACGCTCAACATGACTACGCTCAGTTAAATCAGTAATTTTAATCACATCGACGAGTTTGTTCACTTGCTTGACGATTTGTTCGAGCACTTTATCGTTACCTTGAGTGGCAATGGTGATACGTGACAAACTATCATCTTCGGTTGGCGCTACCGTTAAACTTTCAATATTAAAAGCTCGTTGTGAAAACAACCCAACAATACGTGATAACGAGCCAGCTTCGTTCTCTAATAAAATAGCTAATATACGACGC
>DAINNQ010000568.1:0-1249 GCA_036735825.1 Alteromonadaceae bacterium
ACTTAATGGCATTCGACAATAAATTATCAAGCACGACAGATAACTGCTTGGCATTTGTGCGCAGCGTAATGTTTTGCAAATGAGTATTTATCTGTAAATTTTTGCTTTGCCAATCGAGTTTTCGCAACTCAATACTTTGGTTGATTTGTTTAGCTACGTCGACCTTTTCTCCGTCTTGTAAGCTTGTTGAGTCAAGCACAATATTAAAATCTAACAAATCTTCAATGAGCTGCTGTAAACGGGTAACACTGTGTTTGATGATGTTAGTGACTTCTTGTTGATCAGCATTAAGCTCTCCAACGCTATTGTCATAAAGCAACTCTGTTCCTTCTCTGATTGCTGCTAACGGTGTTTTTAACTCATGCGATATATGCCGAATAAAGCTTGATTTTTGCAATTCCAAAGCATGTAAACGGGTACGCATTAGCTCTAAAGCATCGGCAATTTCTTGAATTTCTCTGGCACCCGAAAAGGTGATTTTCTCTTCAAAGCGGCCTTGTTCTAAACGATGGATTTTGCTCGAAAGTTGTTTAAGTGGGCGAATGATCAATAAGGTAAAAACTATCGCCATAACAATGGTTAATGGAATGATGGCGAGACTATGCAACATATTGGTATTGACATGATCGGCAGATATTTTCATTTGCTGCGCATACTGGCTGATCAATTCATTACTGTGTAAATTAATTTGTTGAATGTATTTAGTGAGTTGTTTGAACTCGCCTTGCACTTTATCTAAGTTTATTTTTTCGCTAGGATTTTCGCTCATTAGCCGATCGGCTTGCTGAATATTATCTAACAGCTCTGTCGTTAATCGCGTTAATTCTTGGTCTTCAAAAACGCTAAATTCGTTGATTAACGTATTATATAAGTGTTGTTTTTGCTGCTGGTAGTGCTCAAGCAGTATCGCTTCTCTTAATACCGAATATTGGCTGGCAAAACGCTGCATTTTATTAAAAGTTGCACTTAGTTGACGGTTCGCTTCAACAAGTTGAGCAACATTGATTATGTCGGTACTGCCTTGTTGTGAAAGCTGTTTAACCTGATTTGCACCATAGAGTAACGCAAAGGTAAGTGGGAGAAGAACTAAACTAAAGCCAACTAATGTGAGTTTTTTTATAGAAAACAAATTAACAGAGAGATGTTTTATATACCTCTTAAATAGGGGAGTTAATTTACGATTCACAGTCAGCTTTTCTCCTTGCACTAATCATTGGCGTTTAGTTGGCCTTTTTTACGGTATTTTAAC
>DAINNQ010000569.1:0-1246 GCA_036735825.1 Alteromonadaceae bacterium
AAATCAACCGATAGGTTCTTTCTTATTTTTAGGGCCAACAGGTGTAGGTAAAACAGAATTAACTAAAGCACTTGCTGGCTTTCTTTTTGACACAGAAGATGCGTTAGTGCGTGTGGATATGTCAGAATTCATGGAAAAACATTCGGTTGCACGTTTAGTTGGTGCGCCTCCTGGGTATGTTGGCTATGAAGAAGGAGGTTATTTAACCGAAGCTGTTCGTCGTAAACCTTATTCAGTGATCTTACTTGATGAAATAGAAAAAGCACATCCAGATGTTTTTAATATCTTATTACAGGTGCTTGATGATGGAAGATTAACTGATGGGCAAGGTCGCACGGTTGATTTTAGAAATTCCGTGATCATTATGACGTCAAATATTGGCTCAGATATCATTCAAAGTTTTGGTGATGACAGTAATTACCAAGCCATGAAAAACCAAGTGATGTCTGAATTAGGGCAACATTTTAAACCTGAGTTTATTAACCGAGTTGATGAATCAGTTGTCTTTCATCCATTGCTATCAGAGCAAATACAACAAATAGCCGCAATCCAGTTAGAATCTTTAGGTAAGCGTTTAACTGACAGAGGGATGGAATTTGCGGTATCTGACACTGCACTTGAATTGATTGCTCAAGCGGGCTTTGATCCACTTTTTGGGGCAAGACCGTTAAAACGTTCTATTCAGCAATATATTGAAAACCCATTAGCGCAAAAAATACTATCTAATGAATTTTCTTCTGGGCAAAAAATTAGAGTTGATGTTCAAGGAGATAATTTCATCTTTTTAGCTGAATGATGCTGATTATTAATTAACGTTAAACTGTAAGTAGAAGTTTATTAACCACAATAAACTTCTACTAGTTTTTCATTTATTTCTAGCTGTTGCGATTTTTCTTGTTCAGAAAGAACTAAAACCGAACCTTTCGAATCAGTGTATTGTATTTTATCGTAAGCTTTTAATGTTCTGACATTCGCTTTTGCTTCTTCACATTTTTCAGTTGAAGGAAGAAGTTTCATTGGCTCTTCTATTGTATCTTGGGAACTTGTGTTAGCAGTATCTACTTGAGGTTTAACAATGTTCGACATGGTTAATTCAGTATAATTATCATGTTTAGGTTGATGCTGACTAAAATGAACGACATTATTTTCATCTACCCAACGATAAACCGTTACATTATCAGCTAAACACCAGCCTGATAAACCGAGTAATATCAATCCAAAAGTTTTTATTTGCATCAGCATACCT
>DAINNQ010000570.1:0-1246 GCA_036735825.1 Alteromonadaceae bacterium
TTTAAACGCGTCACCAACCGATAAAATAAAGCGCCAGTTGCACCAAACAGCACGAAGAAAATCATAATGGCAATAAAATAACGATAGTTTAACCAAACGAGCATTTGGCCAAAGCCCATTTCTGGTAATTTCTTATCTTGTTTTAGTTGCTGATGATGCAAGTCACAGCTGGTAAGTTCACCACGAAACGCGGCTAATAAATATTGCTTGTAAATTTCACGAGTTTTAACACAACCAAAACAGGCTATTAATATCAGTGTCGATAAAATAAAATGTAATAACCCATCATCAACCAAACTTAGTAAGAAATAACACAGAAAAACCGGCGTAAATAAAAATATCGCATTGGCTAGTATCGACTTTTTAGGATTACCGAAAACAGCAAGCCCCTTAAAGAACTTTTTATAATGCTTGTAATGAACATTAAATTGCCATGCTGACGACGACAAGTATCGCTCTGCAGCTAATGCGATTAACAAACTAATTAGGCTCATGTTTATCTTCCAATCTCAACGTTAGTATTCGTGTTTTTCACAATCAATATAATTATTGGTTTTACTATTTTGTATGCTTTAGCAAGTTTTCTGTAAACGCTATTTGCTAACAATCTCTGCAAGTAGAGCATGATAATATTGCCAGTTAAAAGCTTGTCCTGGATCTGTTTTTCTTTGCGGAGCAATATCACAATGACCAACTATATTGTCTGATATTAGCGGATATTGTTTCTGTAAAGCAAAGGTTAGCAGTGTAAGTTGTTGATATTGTTCTTCAGTGTAAGGTATATCATCCGTTCCTTCCAATTCTATTCCTATCGAAAAATCATTACATTTCTCTCTACCTTGATAACAAGAAACACCTGCGTGCCAAGCCCGATCGTTAAATGATACATATTGAATAATTGAGCCATCGCGCCTGATTAAACAATGCGCTGACACTCTTAATTGGTGAATTTCTTCAAAACTTGGGTGAGCGTCAGGGTCAAGCTTTCCTAAAAACAAATCGGTAATATAGTTTTCACCAAAAGTGCCCGCTGGTAGAGATATATTATGGATAACGAGTAAATCTATTTGAGGTTGTTGGTCATTTTCTTTTTCGTCAAAACAAGCTCTTTTGTCAAAATGAGGTGAAGGGCATTTTTCAACAAAGGTTAACCAACCCTGCTTTATGTGCAGCGGTTCTTGTTGTTGTAGCTGATTTCGAGAAACATTTGCGTGCTTAACACGACTTGTAATACAATGAACTGAAA
>DAINNQ010000571.1:0-1240 GCA_036735825.1 Alteromonadaceae bacterium
ATTAATAAGTAAGTAGTTTTTAGTGCTTTTACCGTGATGAACTTTAAGATAAACCACTAAACTTAAAATGATAAAAACTGTCGTTAGTTGAAGGTAAAGTTGAGTAAAAACTAAAGGCATTATCAACTTTAAAAGCAGATAGGAGACAAGAATAAATACGGGCAATAACTTGACCAATGTATTGAGCCAAAAGCGTTTTTTAAGTTCTAATATGAAATAGTGAAGTTGTTGATTGATGTCACTTTTTAATATACTTGACGGATTATCATCATGATTTCGAGGTGTTTGATTATGCATCTCCGCCCCTTAGAACATCCGCTTGGTGCCTTTTTTTCCTCTCATTCAACTCATTCTTCTTATTTAATTTAGACGCTTTTGAATATTCGCTTAACAGCCTTTCCATTAGCCAGAGTACAACTAATATTGTCGCAAGCCATTGCGTTAATGGCTGTTTAGTAAAGTCCAATAATTTCGTTTTTTGTTCAAATGAAAAATAGGAGTTATTTTGCTGGAGGGAATTTAACTGAATTTTTTCATCAAGCTGCTTTGCAAGTAATTGCGCTAAATTTGCTTGCAAAGGGGTAAATATCTCATCCGTTAAGAGTGCTAACACCACGCGAACAAACTGAGCTTGCTCGGCTAAATCGCTCCACTCTTTTTCAAATCGACTGTTAAATTTAATGAACTGGCCTTGAATAAATTCAGGAGTATTGCTTTTTTCTCGCCCAGTTAACTTATCAATCAGCGCTACTTGATAATCTTGCTTAGTTAATAACGGCTGCTGTGACGCAGTTCGCCAGATAACCTGCTTTGCTCCTAAAATTAACTGGCTATTTGTTAATAATAATTGCTTTGCAAATTGCTCGGTTAAATTATTGCCAGCAACATCAGTTACAGGTGCTATTTTTTTGAGGGTAAAGTCAGAAAATAAATAATTGTCATCGCTAATCACTTCTTGGTGGTATGCAGACTCTTGATTATATGAAATTTCCAGCTCTTGTTGAGCGTCAATAAAAACACTCATCCCTTGTTTAAAGGCATTGATTAATACATCGTTTTGCTGATCGGATGAAAGATAAAACAACCATTGGCTATTGTTTATTGTGTCGCGTTCACTTGTTTGAAAATTTTTAAAATCTTGAATATTTTCAATCACCTCAACCGTTAAGTTAGGCAATAATTGTAATTTTATCACTTCTAAAGCACGTACCAGTTGGTGCTGCGCATATTGTCTTTTCGC
>DAINNQ010000572.1:0-1226 GCA_036735825.1 Alteromonadaceae bacterium
ATATAATCTAAGGCTGAAAACTCAAATGAGAAGAAATAATCAAGGTACGATAATTCAATATCAGTGACATAAGAATATGGTCGATCGAGTGCCACCGATTGCCCCATTTTATTAAAACCTGTAAGTACCACATTAAACTCGTTTTCATGAGTTTTTACTGACGAGGTATTAAAAAATTCAATGCCGCGCTGGCTACTGGTAAATAAGGTTTCATCGCCTGCTTTTACTAAACTATTCGGGTAATAATTTAAGCCAAGTAAGCCATTTTGGCTGTCAAAATTTGTTACATCGCCTGTCACAGGATTTAATGTCGACACGCCTTTATTGGTTGTTAGCCATAAGTTGCCATTGGCATCATCGGCAATAGCGCGAATTAACGAGGTCGGCAAACCATTTTTATCATTAAAATGTTTAAACGTATTTGATTCAGGTAAAAATAAATTAAGCCCTTTTTGAGTGGCTATCCATATTTCGCCATTGCTCGTTTGATGGATATCTTGAACAATTTTTCCTAATAAACTATTGGGCTTGCCCTTCTCATTTTTAAAAACAGTAAAACGCTGGCTTGCCTCATTCCAAAGATTGACACCATCGCCCGTACCCACCCAAATATTTTGCTTATCATCTTTAAATATTTCGGAAATTTCTGGGTGTGATAAGCCAAAAGAAGCATCTAAATGGCTAAATTTTTTGCTTTCAAGATGATAACGATACAAACCATTTTTATAGGTGCCTATCCAAAGGTTGCCATATTGATCTGAGTTTAACGCGCGAAACTCTCTAAATTCATGATAAGCAGGATCTGCTTCAGGATAAGTTAAAAACTCCAGCTGTTTTGTGTCTACATGAAATTTTGCAATTCCTTCATCTTGGGCAAGCCAAATAGTATTAGTGTCTTGGGGAAAAACAATCGGTTTTTCTAATACACCATTGCTTGCATAGCCATTAGCCTGACTAAAAATAGGCTGAGATAATGTTTTTAACTTTTGAGTGGCAAGATCCCATTTAAATAATTGCGACGTTGATGACAAAATCAATAAGTCACCATTAGCATCAGCGGCAATAGCGTTTGGCGCACTTAATTTACTATTATTTATTGATTTAAATTTACGATGTGGGACTAATTTATAAATGCCTTCAACTTCACTAGTAACCCATAATGTTTTTGAACTATCTTCAAAAACAATTCTCAAGCCATTATTATTATCAAGTGCAAAGTTTTCTAT
>DAINNQ010000573.1:0-1205 GCA_036735825.1 Alteromonadaceae bacterium
CACGTTTTTGAGTCGATTGCGTGTGTTTTGATTGCGTTTGTTTCGATTGAGAGTGTTTAGGTTGAGGCTGATCTTGAGCTGGTTTATCCGCGTTTTTATCAGATGATTTTTCTTTTTGACTTTTTATTTTTTGAGTAATTGGTGCATGACAAATCACTTCAACAATATCGCCGTTAAACTCAACAATATCTTGATGATATATCTTTTTTCGTTTTTGACATTCAACTTCGCCATTGACCAACACATAACCTTCACTGATCACGACTTTCGCTTCTCCGCCACCGCCAACGATATTCGCTACTTTAAGTAATTTACAAAGCTCAATGGGATGAGAGTCTAATTCAACACTAATATGGTTATTCAATGAGCTGTCCTTTAATAAAACAAGAGTAAAAAAGAGTAAAAAACAAGATATAAAATGAGTGAAAACGGGTTTGAAACGCGTGGTATTTTATCTCTTAATGCGTTAAAAGCACAAGCGTATAACCTTAGGTTACCAATAGAAACCTTGCTTATACGACATTGATGTCGTGATAAGACTTATTTGTAGCGACCAATCACATTTTCTATCGTCATAATGCCAAACATAACCTTTTTAATAAACGACTCTGAACTACCAACTAAATTAAAATTCGGGTGTTTAGACCACACTTTTTGTAGTTTATCATCCAACACAACCGCTGCATTTTCAGATTCATTTCTAACAGGGTTGTTACTGCGAATGCTTTCACCTGATTTTGCTGCCGTTTCAAAAAATATAACCGCATCATATCGAGCTAACTCGGCTTCTAGGCTGGTATTCATTTGTTTAAAAAAATCTTCTTCGCTATCAGGCCAATAGGCTAAGCCGTCTAAGCTGCCTCTGTCACATAAAATTAGGCAATCAGGATGAGTGGCGCGTTGAATATCTTCTAAATGTTTTTGTAAACTGAAAATAGCTCTTTGCTGAGCCTTAAGTACATTGGCGTTTGTGGTTCGTTCGATGCCTCCGCTAAATATCATGGTTGCCGCTTCTGGCACTGAAGCGATGGTTCCAGCAAATTCACGTCTGATCAGATCTAGCGCAGTGGTTTTTCCACCACCAGGACCACCAGTTAAAACTATGCGTTTTTTCATTTTTAATATGTTCATAGCAAGATTATACGCCTGAAAGTTGAAATTAATTTTTGATCTCGGTTAATGATAATGAATATCAAGTTAAAAAT
>DAINNQ010000574.1:0-1193 GCA_036735825.1 Alteromonadaceae bacterium
CTATAATGTTTATATGGTTTTGGTAGAGTGTTAAACGAATGTTATAGCCAATAGAATTTATTGACAATATTGGCTTTGACTATTTTAATTAAGATATTGAAGCCAAGGGAAAAATAATAAATGAGTACTGCTGTTTCTTTTAACAACAAATTAAGCCGGCGTGTATTGATTTATATTTTGCTTTGTAGTTCTATCCTATCTATAGCTTCTACGGGTATTCAATTATATCTTGCGTTTCAAAAAGATATACACCGTCTTAACCAGCAATTCGATAATATCGAATCCAGTTATATTCAATCCATTTCTACGAGTTTATGGGACTTTAACGAACCCTTAGTACAGCAGCAAATTCAAGGCATTGTTAAATTACCTGATATTCGTTTTGTCAAAATAACAACAGGCTTTGGTAAGGTTTATCAACATGGCGATGCTGATGTTGTGGCTAAAAAAGTTGTCGAATACCCGATATTTTATGGTGAAAATGATATTGGAGTGATCGCTATTTCAGCCAATTATGATGATATTTATCAGCAATTATGGCAACAAGCCGGCTTTATAGTGACCTCTGAATTTATCAAAACATTTATTGTTGCTCTATTTATCATGTTCATTGTGCACTGGGTGATCACTCGGCATATTTACCATATCACCACCTATTCACAAAAAGTGAAAACAGAAAATTTAAATGAACCATTAGTGCTTAATAATCGTAGTGAAAGCAAAGATGAATTAGACGAATTAGCCGAAGCGATTAATAACATGCGTTTGGCATTGAAAAATGACATTGTAAAGCTTGAAGAAGCTGAGAATGCTTTGATTAATTTAAATGGTGAATTAGAAATCAAAGTATACGACCGTACCGCTAAACTCGCCGCAAGTAATCAGCAATTACAGCAGTCACTTGATGACTTAACCTTGGCAAAAGATCAGCTTGTGCAATCAGAGAAAATGGCTTCATTAGGGCAACTTGTTGCGGGTGTGGCACATGAAGTAAATACTCCTCTTGGTATTTGTGTTACTTCAATTAGTGCGTTAAAAGAAAAGGTGATGGCGTTATCTCAATCAGTTGCTGATGAAAACCTGACAAAATCGCAATTAACTTCAACTTTAGCCTTGTTGATTGAATATCAGGAAATTATAGAGCGCAGTTTAAATAAAGCGGTTGATTTGATTCGTGGCTTTAAGTCTGTAGC
>DAINNQ010000575.1:0-1166 GCA_036735825.1 Alteromonadaceae bacterium
CTGCATGTAATTTCTCCTAAATAAAATAACACCTTAGGTATTGCGACAAAGTCAGAAAGAATAAAGTCATGCAAAAATTGCATAATTACTCTGTTTTTCACCCGAGGGAACCCCTAACATTAAACACTTATTATCCAAAGGTCAATAAAAATAGAGTTTTTGCTCGTAATAATTTTACATTTTTATATATTGTTGTTTTTAAAGGTTTATAGCTTGTGGTTTGTGTGTGTTTTTGTATGGAGGAAAATAAGAATTATTCTCGTTTTAGTCCATTATTGTCGTTGTATTTATAAAAACTGTAATAAAATTACATCTTGTTGTTTGTGCAGGTAAAAATATCAGCAAAAATATATTATTCAAGGTTTATTCATATTCGTAATGTTTGAAATAAATACTAATGATTAAAGGGGGTTGATTAACTTATCAATGAAATGAGTGGTGTTCGTTTATAGCGAACATAAAATATAGCGGACATAAAAAAACCAGCGTAATCGCTGGTTTGTTTTGGAGATACTTTGTTCGCTGCTATGGTTGATAGCCGCCGACAATACCTTTAGTTGTTATGCTGACTGCATCATGAGCATGTAGAGATTCTAAATGGTTTATCTTTAACCAAAAGTCATCATAGCCTTGTGCAATATTCATAGCGTGCTGAAGTCTACGAGCCGCATCTTCACAGAACATTAAATTTTGGCCATTTAAACGGGCAAATTCTTGTTCGTCTTCTCTTTTTACTGCAGCTTGTACTGGCGTTTTCAATGCATCTTCTACTAGATCGACGATGGTGGTGATTGGGAAGCCATCACATTGTGCATTGAGTTTTACTTTAACTTCGGCAACCGAACGCTGACTGTGAGGAGTTGCGACAATACCATCAGTTGTTCCTAACCAGTCATGAATAGCTGCTAAATCAACTTTTTCATTGGTCATAAAAGAGTCTTTAAAAGACTTTTGAATAAGTTGGCGAGCAAGTGCTGCAGAGCATGGACACGTAGATGAATATCTAACATCTACGGCTAATTCAACAGAGAGCTTTCCACTATTGATTTGACCTGTGATTTTTACTGGGTAGGCTTTCCAACCTTGTTTACCACTGATTAACGACTTTCTTCTTAAATTATAATCAAAGTTGAAAATAACCTTAGCATTATCGCTTAGCTCTTGAT
>DAINNQ010000576.1:0-1110 GCA_036735825.1 Alteromonadaceae bacterium
AATGCCTTTAGTTTTTACTCAACTTTACCTTCAATTAACGACAGTTTTTATCCTTTTAAGTTTAGTGGTTTATCTTAAAATTCTTCGCGATAAAAGCGCTAAAAACTACTTACTCATTAATATTGATAACTTTTTGCTGCATTGTAATCGTGTTTTTTCTGAGCTTGAAGAAAGTGCGCAACTGGTTGTGAAGAAAACAGATGATTTGTCTTTGTTAAGCCAACTTCAGCAGCAAAAGATCCTTAAATTATTTCACACGTTATTGACGAACGTGATCAATCAACGTCAGGTAAAAGCCTTTCAGTATAAAACCTTTCAGAACAAAGCCTTTCAAAATAAATCATTAAACCAAGCTAATAACGACGAAAATAACCAAAAATATGTTCATCAGCAATTAGTTGGTCAATATAAATTTTCTCAACCAGTGTTAATATCCGCTGTTTTATTGTTGTCATTGTCTGTTTTTGATCCGATCAAGAGCTTTCATAAAGTATCACCATCGTCAGTCACCGACATCATTCAAGTTGATGCTCCTGCCAATAAAGGCAATAAAGTTTTTATCAATAAAGCTAATGTTACTGTGACGCCACCGCTAAATACCAAATTGCCAACCGTTAATTCATCGACATTAGATTTGACATTGATCGCAGGTTCGAATGTGCACTGGCAGCTTGATTTTTCAATCGTGTCTGATGATTACGTGATTGAATTGGCAAATGGTGAAGGCATCCCGTTTTTGACTACTGAACAGGGAACATATGTTGCGCAAACTCAAGTTGAGCATAGCGGTATTTATAAAATTAGTTCTCAATCTCAACAGTTTGAACAAATTCATAGCTTGTCGGTAACCAAAGATAATCCCGCTGTTATTCGCATTCTTTCACCGAAACAAACCGTAACTGAAGTGGCTAAGCTCGGTGTGCCGAGTGTCGAGATATCCGTGCAAATTCGAGATGATTTTGGTTTGTCGAAAGTTGAAATTTTAGCGTCTATCGCCAAAGGTTCAGGAGAAGCCGTTAAGTTTCGCGATCAAGTATTTGCGTTTGATGAGCATATTGACCGTGATGAAAATGAAGCAACTAATTTAGCGGTTAATCGATTGTATAAAAA
>DAINNQ010000577.1:0-1104 GCA_036735825.1 Alteromonadaceae bacterium
CGATATTAGCGGAACAAATAAAAGAGTAAAAAGAGTCGTTATTATTATTTAGCTCTCTTATGTGTTTTCTCCAAATACATAAAAATGTCATTTATTATTCACTTTAGTGTCATCTGATATTCCTATCGTTATCAGCATATCCGATAGGAGTGTTGCATGATTAAATTAGATGATGTTGTCAGCCAAAACTTACCTTTATTAAAGAGTAAACCTTGGTTAGCAAAGCCGATGAAAGCGGTTTTGAAAACATTGTTTCATGAACAGAAGTTTCAGCAATTTCATGATAAATATCCGCATTTAAACGGTTTTGATTTTGTCGAGCAAACGCTTGAATATCTCAATATCAGCTACTCAGTGCGAGACTCTGAACGCGAAAATATTCCCAGCCAAGGGCGAGTTGTCATCATTGCTAATCATCCTATTGGTTCGGTAGATGGTTTAGCATTAATTAAGCTCGTCAGTGATATTCGACGTGATGTGAAAGTGGTGGTAAATAGCTTATTAATGGAGCTTGAAGCCCTTCAACCGATTTTACTACCCGTTAATAATATGGGCGGAAAAACCCCGAAAGAAAATCTTTATGCGATACGCCAACATTTAATTAATGAAGGAGCCTTGATTATTTTTCCTGCTGGCGAGGTATCAAGGCTAAGACCAGCAGGTGTGCGAGATACAAAGTGGCATGCTGGATTTTTAAAATTTGCTCAACAAACTAAATCGCCGATCGTGCCTGTGTATATCGACGCGAAAAATTCTGCTCGGTTTTACAGTGTTTCTATGATGTATAAACCCGCTTCGACTTTATTACTCATTGATGAAATGTTTAAGCAGCAGCAAAAAAATATTCCAATGCGTGTTGGGCGTTTGATCCCTTTTGAAAGTTATCAACAAATCAATGTCGATGTTAAAACGAAAACACACCTTTTTAAACGCCACTTGTATCATCTGAAAAAAAATAAAAATGAAATTTTTAAAACGCAAATGTCGATTGCCCCAAGAGAAGATCGCCAATCACTAAAAAAAGCCATGGCGCATTGCGAGTATCTTGGCACAACACAAGACGGAAAAATAATATACCTTTATCGTTTATCCGACAGTGATGTC
>DAINNQ010000578.1:0-1099 GCA_036735825.1 Alteromonadaceae bacterium
CGGTGAAGTGAGTTTGTCATCATAAATAATACAATTTTTATTGTTGGCTTTCGCTTTATATAAACGCTCGTCGGCGAGTTCTATCAGCGCCAGTAAGGTATCTTTTTCTCTCGAGTTGGCAATACCAATGCTCACGGTCACATTCACCTTATGCTTTTTATCGGCAACAGGCGTTTTTGCAATGTTTAAGCGAATATTTTCAGCAATGCGATGCACTTCTTTTTGACTGATGTTTTTGAGGTAAATAAGAAATTCTTCGCCGCCCCAACGGACAACCTTGTCGCTTGATCTCACCGATGCTTGTTGTAATTTGGCAATGTTTCTTAAAACAATATCACCGAATGCATGACCATACGTGTCATTCACTTCTTTAAAGTTGTCGATATCAATCAAAATTATCGCGTGTTGATCAGATTTTCGTTTATCAAATTTCAGTGGGCTGTCTAACTCTTGCTTAAAACCTCGACGATTGAACAACCCCGTTAATTCATCATGCGTAGAGAGATACTCAATATGCTTTTTCTCTATTCGGCCAAGCACTAAGCCTTTAGAAAGGATAAAGCGAATATATTCTGAATAAAGTACGATGAGTGACAAAATAACTGAAGTGACGATAAACGTTTCTTTTTCATTAGCTGAATAAATAACATTCATCCAAGAATGATTGCCATCACCTGCGCCATAAAAGCCATAGAAAGTTGCCGCTGACATTATCAATATGAACGGCAACGATTTTTTATGACCAAGCGTGAGAATTAACACGGGATAAAAGATCAAACACCAAAACAAACTGGCAGTATCAGGCGCTGAAGGTGAACCAGCAAAAGAGCTAATATACAAAGCGATATAATTAATAGCAGGGAGCCAGAATAATTTATCAGCACCTATGTTTAAGCGCATTAATAATAAACCAAGCAGTGACAAAAGCACCACCATGACATTGGCCGAAGCGTCTAAAAAATCCCCTCTTTGAAAATTAACATAAAAATAAATCGTGCAGATAAAAATGCACAGAATAAAAGAGAGCCGATATAGGGCCTTCTTAAAATTCTTTTCATAGCGTTGATATGACTTGTTATTTCTATTCATTATGTTAATA
>DAINNQ010000579.1:0-1067 GCA_036735825.1 Alteromonadaceae bacterium
GATATTTTACTGCGTACTCAAGGGCAGGCTTATACAGGTGAAGAGTACGGAAAAATTGTTTTACGTACCGCAAAAGATGGTACACGCATTGTGTTATCAGATGTTGCTGAAGTTAAAGATGGTTTTGTTGAAAGCGAAGGTTTTGCTAAATTTGATGGCGAAAATACCACGAGCATTATGGTGCAATCAACGGGCGATCAAAATGACTTAGCCATTGCCGCAGAAGTAAAAGCTTATGTAGAAAAGAAAAATAGCCAATTACCTCAAGGAGCAAAATTAGCGGTTTGGGGTGACTCGTCATACTACTTATCAGAACGCTTAGACATGATGATCACCAACCTTTTAATGGGCGCTACTTTAGTCTTTATTGTGCTGGCGCTGTTCTTGCGAATTAGAATCGCCTTCTGGGTAATGTTAGGTATACCCATTAGTTTTTTTGGCGCATTTATGATGATGCCTTTGTTAGGTGAATGGTCGGTATCAATTAACTTATTGAGTTTATTTGCCTTTATTATGGTGCTCGGTATTGTTGTTGATGATGCGATTGTTATCGGCGAAAGCGCGTATTCAGAAATTGAACGCTACGGGCATTCTCGAGATAATATTATTCGCGGTACTTTACGCGTGGCCATGCCAGCAACATTTGGTGTATTAACAACCATTGCTGCGTTTGCGCCCTTATTAATGATAGATGCTACTTTCTCGGCCTTTTTTCGCGCCATTGCACTCGTGGTGAGCTTTTGTTTACTGTTTTCATTAATTGAGTCGAAATGGATTTTACCTGCGCATTTAGCGCATATGAAATATCGACCACTGACGCTTGAAACCGCAAATGCTTTAGAGCGTTTTCAAATGCGCTTTAAAGAAAAGCTCGACAATTTTATTTATCAAAGTTATCAACCGCGTTTATTGCAGTCTTTAAAAGCGCGCTATAACACCATTGCTATTTTCATGGCGGTATTTATTTTATCTATCTCTTTGTTAGTGGGCTCTTTTGTTAAATTAGAAGTTTTCCCAAATATTCCAAGTGATTTTATTCAAGGTAATATCACTATGGTTGACGGAAC
>DAINNQ010000580.1:0-1063 GCA_036735825.1 Alteromonadaceae bacterium
CGGTAATAATTGTTCGTCAGTAATCGTTGCTAAAAGCGTTTGCGCTTGTAAAGCATGTTGCTGTGATTTAGTTAAAATCATCGCTAAGCGTGTTCCTGCTCTATCAGCTTGTAAATCGGCAAAACTAAAACCACTACCGCCACTGTTTGTATCTAAGAATTCTTTAAATTCACCAAGTGCATCACTTGCGCCATGAGTACTGAACATTTGCAGCGCCATCGAATAAATAAAATGTTTCTGTAAATCAACTCGCCCTTGCAAGGTCACATTTCTTCTCATTCTATTTCTAACAACTAACTCTTCATGAATGGGTTTAGTGATATTCCCCACCATTAATTCAAAACGATCGGCGCCAAAATAAATCACTAACGCCATTACCGCCGCTTGATTTTCCTCAATGGCTTGATATTTATCAGACATGGTTGAACGCACTTTGGCTAAATCGAACACATAGCGCATAAACACCGCAAGCGATGATTTATGATCTTGTTGCAAAGAAAATTCGTTAAGCGACTGATAATAAAATGATATTTTATCAACATCACCAAATAAAGCTAAATCATCACGCAAACTGACGAATAACGATTTATCTTTTTTAAAATTAAATAATGCTTCATTAAAAACCAATTGAGTGATGATACGTTGCTCATTGATATCCACGTTGGTGATCATATTTAGCGCTTTATCAACTAACTGCTCTTGCACAAAAGTATCCGTTAACCACCTGACAATGGCTATAAACCATTCGCCGCTTAAATTTAAGCCACCAAAGGAAATAGATTCGATATTTAATCCCGATTTTGAAGATAAAACATAGGCACTTACATTTAAATACCGAATAAAACTTGGTAAAGGCAAGGCAATGGCAGCTTCTGCAGATGCGCCGTATTGCGATAAACGAATATCCGCTTTAACCGTTGGAAATGCACGATGTAATAAAGCCGTAAGGCCGTTTATTTCATTTTGAGTGATCTTGATGGTATTCGTTTTATGATTGTTTTTTAACTGCGTAACTGTTCGTTTAACCAACTGTTCACTTTTTTTCGCTGACTCAGCATTAATT
>DAINNQ010000581.1:0-1016 GCA_036735825.1 Alteromonadaceae bacterium
CCACACTGCTTACCTTGGTTTTTGTCTTTCAACCAAGTTTGTAATGGCGCAAAGTAATCTAATACGGCTGTTGCATCCATTTGCTCACTTCCTGTTAATACTTTATAAGCTTGTTGCCATGGTTGGCTTGAGCCCATTTCTAACACAGTGTTAAGAGCTGTACCCGCTTCTTTACTATTGTAAATTGAACAGCGATGAATAGGATCCTTATTGCCTGAAATTTCACATAACGCTTTGTGGAATTCAAATTGCTGAATGTGCGCTAAGAAATAGCGAGAATAAGGTACACCACCTGGAACATGATATTTAGCACCTGGGTCAAATGCATTCGCGTCACGTTCTACTGGTGCGGTTACACCTTGATATTTCTCACGTAATTCCCACCAAGCGCTATTGTAATTTTCTGGCGTAATTTCACCTGAGTATACTTTCCAGCGCCATTGATCAACCATTAAACCAAATGGGATAAAAGCAATTTTTTCCAACGCCATTTTCATCAATAAACCAATGTCTTTTGATTCATCAGGAATGGTGTCAATTAAGCCAATTTCTTTTAAATATTTTGGTGTAACGGATAAAGCAATGGTGTCGCCAATCGCTTCATGAAAGCCGTCATTTGCACTTCCTTGGAAATAAACAGGTTGATTTTTATAAGCACGTTGATAGAAGTTATGCCCTAATTCATGATGAATGACGTTAAATTCTTCGCCCGTTTTTTGAATACACATTTTGATGCGAATATCGTCTTTTGAATCTAAGTCCCAAGCTGATGCATGACAAATAACGTCGCGATCTTCTGGTTTGGTGAATAATGAACGTTGCCAGAAAGTTTCAGGTAACGGTTCAAAACCTAAAGAAGTAAAAAAGGTTTCTGCGCCTTTCACCATTTTAATTTCATCGTAATTATGCGCGGCTAATTGTGTTGTTACGTCATAACCTGGATCTGCGTCTTCTGGCGCCACTAAATCATAAATATTTCCCCAAGACTGTGCCCACATATTACCTAGTAAATGAGC